>CAZCQC010000129.1:0-14628 GCA_964500155.1 uncultured Rikenellaceae bacterium
AATAGAGATGCTGAAAGTATTGAATTTTACCGGTAAACCAAAAAATAAAGTTATAAAAATGATCTCCCAGGGCTAAATTATACTGATCTTCCTCATATTTATTCCGGTTAATTAGTTGTACTTTAGATTCATTAAAACCCAGCCAATGCCCAAAGTTACGAAAGAAGATGCGCTTCTCTACCACAGCAGAGGACGCCACGGAAAAATTGAGGTAATCCCTACAAAACCATACTGCACGCAATTCGACCTTAGTCTTGCATACACCCCTGGTGTGGCATACCCCTGCCTGGAGATCGAAAAGTCACCAGAAGAAGCCTACAACTATACTGCCAAAGGAAATCTTGTTGCAGTTATTTCAAACGGAACAGCAGTTCTGGGGCTTGGCGATATCGGTGCAATGGCAGGAAAGCCAGTTATGGAAGGTAAGGGCTTGTTATTCAAGGTGTTTGCTGATATTGATGTATTTGACATTGAAATTGATGAGAAAGATCCGGAAAAGCTTATCGAAATATGTGCCAGGATCGCTCCGACTTTCGGCGGAATAAATCTTGAAGATATTAAGGCTCCTGAGTGCTTTGAGGTTGAGACGAGGCTTAAGAGCATGCTTGACATACCTGTCTTCCATGATGACCAGCACGGAACAGCAATTATTTCAGGAGCCGGACTTCTGAATTCACTTGAAATCACAGGGAAGGCGATTGATAAGATAAAAATGGTTGTTTGCGGGGCAGGTGCAGCAGCAATTTCTTGTTCACGGCTCTATCTGAAGCTTGGAGTAAGGAAAGAGAATATCGTAATGGTAGACAGCAAGGGAGTGATAAACAGAAAAAGAAATGATATTAACAAATACAAGCAGGAATTTATAACTGAAAGGAATATTGATTCACTGGCAGAAGCAGTTAAGGGAGCTGATCTGTTTCTTGGACTTTCAGCAGCCAATATGCTGTCGAAGGAAATGCTTGCCACAATGGCTGACAACCCTGTGGTGTTTGCTATGGCAAATCCAGATCCTGAAATAACTTATGAGGATGCCATGTCGACCCGTAGTGACTTGATTTTTGCAACAGGAAGATCGGATTATCCCAATCAGATAAATAATGTACTTGGATTTCCATATATTTTCAGAGGAGCTCTCGACGTGCGCGCTTCCACAATCAACGAGGAAATGAAGCTGGCAGCATCGAAGGCGCTTGCTTCACTTGCAAAAGATCCGGTTCCGGATGTAGTCCTTAAGGCTTATAATGTTGATAAACTCGTTTTCGGAAGAGATTATATCATACCTAAACCTCTCGATCCCAGGCTTATATCGTGCGTAGCAGCATGTGTAGCTAAAGCGGCAATTGAAACAGGAGTTGCACGTCGCCCGATAACCGACTGGGAGACCTACAAAAAGAACCTTGATAAAAGGCTAAGCATACATATTAAAAAGGTCGGCGAGCTTGGTGAATTCTAAAAGACCGATTTGATCTTTTTCCTTTCGGACATCTGCTTAATAACCTTTTTCTCGTACATTGAGACAATCAGATCTGCTGTTTCCGGAATATCGAATGACAACCTGTTTATTGTAACATCGAACAGACTTTCAATATTTTTGGCCTTCTTATCAAGAAAGGTTTGAATAAGGTCATGCCGCTTTGCATCAGTTTCAATCACATATTTCTCAGCCGTTTCAAGTCCCATGGATTTTTTTTTCATCACATTCTCGACCCTCCAGTAAAATGGAGCCACAAGCCTCACATGAAGTGCATCTTTTATATCGCGGGCAATTGAAACACCTCCTCTCCCGACCAGGACAACATGACCCTCCTTGCAAATGGATAACACAACATCTTTTATTGCCTTCTTTACTCTCAGATCGCTGACAAATCCTCCTGAGAAGGCCATAATCATCTCAGAAAGGTTTGAAAGCTTAATCCCTTCATAGTAATTTTCAATACGTTGTGTATCAATATTTAGTTCCCTGGCAATCGAGTAGATAATATCCTTATCGACCCATTTCCATTTTGTGATCCCGAATTTTGAATTGAGATTTTCCACAATACCTGCAGCAGTCTCACGGGCATCACATCCGGTGAGGCGTGATATAGTAATTACAGGCCCATCATCGGAGGCCGGACTATTTAATACAGATTCCCTGTACCTTTCATCAAAATAATCAAAGAATTTTTCCATCAATCTGTCATTAAAAAGAGTGTAATAAGTTACGAAAAAAAACTGAATTAAGGAAATATTTTACCCTAACAAGCAAAAAAATCCTAAACGGAATCTGAAACTCCCTTACTCATGCGGTTATGTATTGTTTTTTCAATATCTTTACTAATTGCAAAACAAAAATCTCACCCAATATCTTAAACTAATAAATTATGGCATCTTTTTTTTCAAAACCGGAACTGGTCTGGTTCATAATCGGGCTTGTCCTCTTTCTGCTTGAATTGATACTGCCCGGATTTGTAATCTTCTTCTTCGGAGTCGGAGCATGGATCACGGCATTGCTCTGCCTTATAGTTAATCCGGGAATTAACCTTCAGGTTATCGTATTTGCCGTTACCTCAGTCCTCTCTCTGTTGATGCTGAGGAAAATGATACAGAAACGTTTCTTCTACAGCAAACAGGAATTGTCAGATGAAGTGGAAGATGAGTTTTCGGGAAAGGAAGCAATTGCAGCCAATAATTTCGAACCTGGCAATACCGGGAAGGTCGAGTTTAAAGGCACCTCCTGGAAAGCAGAATCTTCATCCCCTATTCATGAAGGAGACAGAGTTATTATTAAAGAAAAGGAAAACTTCAAACTAATAGTTGAACCCAAAAAATAATGAAAATGACAGCAATAATTACATTGGCAGCAGCAGCTTCAAGTACCACATTCATTCTAATTGGTATAATCCTTCTTGCCTTCATCCTGATCTCCTCAATGGTAAAAGTTGTTCCCCAGAGGACAGCTATAATTATCGAGCGGCTTGGAAAGTACAGGGCAACATTTACAGCCGGATTCCAGATTCTTATACCTTTTATTGATAAGATAAGGTACAGGCAGACTCTTAAAGAGCAGGCTATTGACGTAGCTCCTCAGATCTGTATTACCCGTGACAATATTGCAGTTGAAGTTGACGGTATTCTGTATCTTCAGGTACTGGACCCTCAAAAAGCTTCATATGGGATTGATAATTACAGGTTCGCCTCAATTCAGATTGCTCAGACCACAATGAGAAGTGTGATCGGGAAACTGGAGTTGGACAAAACATTTGAGGAACGGGAAACAATCAACGTTTCTATTGTTGACGCAGTCGACAAAGCAAGTGAACCATGGGGTGTAAAAGTAACCCGTTATGAAGTTAAAAACATTTCTCCACCACAGAGTATTAAAGATGCAATGGAAAAGCAAATGAGGGCGGAAAGGGAGAAAAGAGCTGTTATTGCTGAATCAGAAGGAACAAGACAGGCTAAGATAAATAATGCTGATGGTGATAAGCAGGAGTTTATTCTGAAATCGGAGGGGGAAAAACAAAGGCGTATAAACGAAGCCGCCGGTAGGGCTTCGGAAATTGAACAGGTTGCAAATGCTACAGCCAATGGTCTGAGAGCCATTGCACTGGCAATATCTGAGGAAAACGGACTGAACGCTGTCAACCTGAGGGTTGCTGAACAGTATCTGCTTGGATTTGCAAATTTGGCAAAAACGAATAATACAATTGTTCTGCCGGCAAACCTTACAGATGTCGCCGGCATTGTTGCGACCGCCACTTCGATGTTCAGTGAGCTAAAGGATAAGAAGAAATAAAGTTACCTCATATACTCACCCCCAACCCCCTCTCTGCTTTGCAAAGAGGGGGTTTATTTTAGTGTATATCAATGAATTTCCCCCTCTTTACGAAGTAGAGAGGGGGAATAGAAGAGGGTGAGTACATGTAATAGGTTGGAGGACGGGTTAAGTATTTTCATGTTCAGTCCTCAAGATTATCTCATTTTGCAGATCTTCGCCGAGATCGTTGAAATAATCGCTATATCCGGCAACCCTTACAATAAGATCCCTGTATGATTCGGGATGTTTCTGAGCATTCCTGAGGGTATCGGCATTTACAACATTGAACTGGATATGATGTCCGTCGAGACTGAAATAACTCCGGATAAGAGCAGTCAGGCAGTTATAACTATCTTCGTCCTCAAAGAACCGGGGCGAAAATTTCTGATTCAAAAGAGTTCCTCCGGTTCTCAGATGATCGATCTTTGATGCAGATTTAATTACAGATGTCGGTCCCTGACTGTCAGCTCCCTGGCTTGGCGAAATTCCCTCCGACAGAGGAGTAAAAGCTCTCCGGCCGTCAGCTGTAGCTCCCGTAACGCTTCCGAAATAAACATGCGAAGTTGTTGGTAGCATATTTATCCTGTGCACTCCTCCCCTTGAAGAGGGTCTTCCGTTTACAGCATCGTAATAAATCTCAAAAACAGTAACAGCTTGCTGATCAGCATAATCATCATCGTTGCCGTATTTTGGGGTTTTATAAATAAGATCGTATCTTAACTGCTCGAACCCGTTAAAATCGGCTTCAATAGCCTTATTCAGCTCCGTCCAGGTAAATCTTTTTTCATCATATATGTTATACCTTAGGGAAGTCAGGATATCCGTAATACTTCCCAATCCGACACCCTGAATATAGGTGGTATTATATCTTGCTCCACCTGCGTTGTAATCTTTGCCGTTCATTATGCAATCCTCAACAAGTAATGAAAGGAACGGTACTGGAAGGAACTTCGAAAAGGTTTTTTCAATGACGTTGTTACCTCTGATCTTTATATCAGCAAAGTATCTGACCTGAATCCTGAATGCCTCAATAAGGTCTTCAAATGATTTGTAATCAGTTGAATAACCTGTCTGAGGGCCGACCAGCATACCGGTACGCTTATCATAACCGTTATTCAGTGTAAGCTCAAGTATTTTTGCAAGGTTGAAATATCCTGTAAGCCAGTAAGCTTCAGTACCGAAGGCACCTGTCTCCACGCAACCTGATGCACCACCATTTCGTGCATCAACAATATTTTTTCCCTGGCGTAACAATTCCTGAATGATCGCTTCGGTATTAAAGCATGAGGGCTGTCCGAAACCAGTCCTTATAATATCAAGGGCTTTGTGAATGAACCTGTCGGGATTCTTTCTGCTTATCTGAACCATAGAACTGGGCTGCAGTATCCTCATATCTTTAATAACATCCAGAAGAATGTACGACATTTCATTCACTGCATCTGTTCCGTCTGGTTTAACACCACCAAGATTGATTAGACAAAAATCGGTATAAGTATTGCTTTCGCTTGCAGTAACGCCCATTTTTGGAGGTGAAGGGTGATTATTGAACTTAATCCAGAAGCACCCCAGAAGATCAAAGAGTTCCTCATCCGGCAGCGATCCTGCTTCTTTCTCTTTTTTGTAAAGAGGATAGAGATGTTGATCGAGCCTGCCGGGATTGAATGAATCCCATGGATTTAGTTCTGTTATAACTCCAAGATGTATAAACCAGTAATGCTGTAGCATTTCATGAACAGTTACGGGAGCATAAGCAGGAACTTTCCGGCAAACAGCAGCCATTTTTAAAAGTTCTGCTTTTCTTCCTTCGTCTTTTTCAACAGCTGCAAGATTACCAAGCTCCTCTGCATGCCTTCCGGCATACATAATTATTGCATCGCATGCAATATCCATAGCTTTCAGCTCCTCAGCTTTTTCGAAAGCTTCAGTGTCATTAAAATAATCAAGTTTGGAGATGCTTTCCTTTATTTCTTCCTTTAACTGAAGAAAACCAGTTCTGAACATTTTATAGCCAAGAACTGTATGACCCGGGGCCCGTTGTTCCTGGAATTCAGTAAAAATGCCGGCTTTGTACGAGTTCAGCCATTCCGGGGTCATCCGGCTCATTATCCTGTCGCGATTGCTTTTACCATTCCAATAAGGGATTATCTCTTTTTCATAGATATTTCTGACGTCATCATCAACCTTAAAAAATACTTTTTCCCTTGAATCAAGTATTTCAAGATCCTTAATCGAATGCAGGCTAATTTCCGGATAGGTAGGAACCGCTTTCGGGGCAGGGCCTCTTTCACCAACAATAAGTTCCCCGTCGTTAATGCAAATCTTTTTATTTTTCAGAATGTACTCGAAAGCTTTTGCCCTTCTTACAGGTGCAGATATTTCGCGTGCATCATCACTTCTATAAAAACGGGTAATCAGTATTGCTCTTTCGGCCGTAATCCTTTCAACGGCGTTCAGGCTCTGTTCCCGTAGTTTTTTGACTCTTTCAGATAGTATCATAATTCTATTAAATTAATTCTTTATCCCTGTAGCTTTACCCCTAAATCCCCCAGGGGGGACTTTAAGTCCATATTTCTTTTTTAAGCCCCCCTTGGGGGGTTTGGGGGTTATCCTCCGATCTTCACTTTTATGCCTGTTTCTGCAAAGAACGTCTTCAATTCCTTCATCCTTTCCTGTGATGGCTGCTCCGTATCGTTCATCCTGTAAGGAATGTTGAATCTTTTATACTTGGATTTTCCTATTCTGTGGAAAGGAAGGAGGTTTATTTTCCGTAGATTCTCACATTTCAAACTACCGAGCAATTCCCTTATAGCTGCAAGATTTTCATGATCATCATTTTTACCCGGTATCACCGGGATCCTTACCATTACGTCTTTTCCGCTTTTGACTATCATTCTCAGATTATCCAGTATACCAATGTTTGAAACTCCGGTGTATTCAAGATGCCTCGAAGCATCCAAATGTTTTATATCAAAAAGGAAAAGATCTGTAAATGGGATAACCTCCTGATATCTTTCAGGAGATGCATATCCTGATGTATCTACTGTTGTCTGATAGCCACTTGATTTGCAAGCTTTTAAAACTTCGAGGAGAAATTCAGACTGTAGCATTGGCTCGCCTCCCGAAAAAGTAACACCTCCATTTGACTGCTGAAGGAATATCCTGTCTTTTTCAAGGATTTCAAGGATGTCATCAACAGAATAATATTTGCCGACTTCTTCATTTTCGGGGAACTCCCTTTCTCCCACCCTCTTTGAATTTACTGTAGTCTCAATGCCGGGTGAAATCCCTTCAGGATTATGACACCACCAGCATGAAAGCGGGCATCCCTTCATAAAGAATGTGACCCTGATCCCAGGACCATCGTGAATCGAATATCGCTTAACACTGAAAATTAACCCTTGCATGTGCAAACAAAATAGGAACTTATATCATTAATATTAAAAGGGGAAAAAGCACCATTGTGTGTGTGGTGCGGCTTCAGTATCAGATGCTGTAGAACATAAGGCAGTGATAGAGTCTCCTCCCGAGACGCTGCATCATGAAACTGTATTTGAGCTTTAAAATCATAAGTAATTAACTGGCCGAAAGTTATGAAATAAAATTTCAAAACTTTAACATTTTAATAAAAATTTGCCTAAAAATTAACAAAAGATTAACAAAATGCCCTGCAACAAAACAAACTGCCAGGCGTCTATATATTGAAAAACGTTCTAATAAAAGGCCGTCCGGCCAAATTCTACGATCAGGTTTAGGTTAATGAAGGAAAGGTAACTCCCAACTATCTTTCCTTTTTTTATTGAACTGAAGTCCACAAAAGAGATATCTGACTTTAATCATTCAGAATTGGCAATAATTAGGTTTTCTTTGTATTGATTAAACGGTAATTTAAATCATTTCCATTTCGATAATGTACCCCTGAATTAACATCATTAAGAACAATGAAGAAAAAAATCCGGTTCAGTCTTGTTTACCGGGATATGTGGCAGTCATCCGGCAAATATCAGCCAGGGGTTGAACAATTAAAGTTGGTTGCTCCCTATATTATTGAGATGGGATGCTTTGACCGGATCGAAACGAATGGGGGTGCCTTTGAACAGGTTCAGCTGATGTATGGAGAGAATCCCAATACAGCCGTAAGGGAATGGATAAAGCCATTCAATGAAGCAGGGATCCAGACTCACATGCTCGAGCGTGCTCTGAACGGAATAAGGATGTATCCGGTTCCGGCCGATATACGCAGGCTTATGTTCAGGGTAAAAAAGGCACAGGGAGTAAATATTTCAAGGTCTTTCTGCGGGCTGAATGATCACAGGAATCTGGAACTCTCAATCAAATATGCCAAGGAGGCAGGAATGATCTCTCAGGCTGCCCTTTCAATCACACACTCACCTGTCCATACACTTGAATATTATATGGATGTTGTAAAGCATATTGTGAAATACGGAGCTGATGAAATATGTCTGAAGGATATGCCAGGGGTCGGCAGACCCGCCACACTTGGAGAACTTGTAAGACAGATAAAGAAGAAATATCCTGGTATTATAGTTCAATATCATGGCCATTCGGGACCGGGTATGTCGGTGTCCTCAATGTTGGAGGTTGCCAGGGCAGGGGCCGACTATCTGGACGTAGCAATGGAACCCTTAAGCTGGGGAATGATACATCCTGATGTCATTGCCATCAGGGCAATTATGGATGACGCGGGGTTTGATGTCCCGGGAATTAATATGGAAGCCTATATGAAAGTCAGGGCTCTGACCCAGTCATTTATTGATGATTTTCTGGGTTATTTTATTGATCCGAGGAATAGACAGGTTTCATCCCTGCTGATCAGCAGTGGATTACCAGGAGGAATGATGGGTAGTATGATGGCTGACCTTAAAGGTGTGCACCAGGGAATAAATATATCACTGAAAAAGCAGGGCAAACAAGAGCTTAGTGAGGATGAATTAATTGTAAGATTATTCAGTGAGGTTGAAACTATCTGGCCTGTGCTTGGGTATCCTCCGCTTGTTACACCTTTCAGCCAGTACGTGAAAAATGTGGCTCTGATGAATATAATTCAGATGACTAGCGGGAAGGCAAGATATGGAATGATCGATAATAATACCTGGGATATGATCCTGGGAAAAGCTGGGAAACTTCCGGGCAAATTGGGCGAAGAGATAACTGACCTTGCTGAAAATCTTGGAAAGGAATTTTATTCAGGAAATCCCCAGGATGCATATCCTGATGAGCTTCCGGCTTTCAGAACAGAGATGAAAAAGAATGGATGGGAAACCGGACCGGATGATGAGGAATTGTTTGAATTTGCCATACACGACAGGCAATACCGTGACTACAAGAGCGGTGTTGCAAAAACCCGTTTTGAAAATGAACTGGCAAAAGCAAAAGAACAGCTTATTGTAAGTACCTCAATTCAGGTTGCAGAAACGCCATCAAAAAAGACCGATACATCTGCAAAGTTAAAACAGAGTGATCCAAACCTCAAGCTTATTACTGCTCCGTCAAAAGGTAAAATATATTATAACCTGTTTGGTGAGCTTACCGAGCCATCAAAGCCTGGTGATCAGGTAAATACTGGCGAAAGGATCTGCTATATACAGACGAACTCATATATCGATGAAATAAAGTCTCCCTATGATGGTGAAGTTGCTGAAATCGTTGTACTACAGGGGGCGAATGTCAATAAGGGAGATATACTCTTCAGGATAAAAGAACAAAAGAGGAAGAAAAACAAGAAAATCCCGGTATAGTTATTGAAAATATCCGGAATTTATAATCTTTGTATCAGACTGATCAAGGATATTAATTAACCTCATCCAAAAAATGAAAAAACTCGCTTTACTGATGATTATCGCTTCTGTGATATTTGCTTCGTGTATGCAAAACGAAAAAAATGATAATCCGTTGCTGAATGATTTTGACACTCCATTCGGTGTGCCTCCGTTTGATCTGATAAAAGCCTCACATTTCAAACCTGCATATCTGAAGGCATTTGATGAACAAAAAGCTGAAATAAATGCCATAATAAATAATCCTGAAGAGCCAGATTTTAATAACACAATAAAAATCCTGGCATACAGTGGTGAGCTCCTGAACAAAATTGGCAGGGTATTTGGCTCGCTTAATTCCGCGAATACAAACGACTCACTCCAGACTATTAACAGAGAGATGGCACCCATCTCATCGAGGCACAGGGACGACATTAACCTTAACGACACTCTTTTTCAGAGGGTGAAATCAGTTTATGATAACAGAGATGAGTTAAAGCTGAACGATGAGGAGAAAAAGCTGCTTGAGGATACTTATAAGGACTTTGTAAGAAGCGGTGCAGCACTCTCACCTGAAAGCAAGGAAAAACTTCGCAAAATAAATGAGGAACTTTCGATGCTCCAGGTTAAGTTCGGACAAAACCTGCTTGCAGAAACCAATGGTTTCAAGCTTATTCTTGACAAGAAAGAAGAACTTTCAGGATTACCTGATGGAGTTATTGAGCAGGCAGCCTCGATGGCAAAATCATTGAATATGGAAGGGAAATGGGTATTTACTCTCCAGGTTCCAAGTATGACTCCGTTTCTCCAATATTCTGATAACCGTGATCTCAGAGAAAAACTCTTTACGGGATATTTCATGAAAGGTGATAACGACAATGAATATGACAACAAATCAGTTATTGCCAGGATTACGAAGCTGAGGGTTGAAAGATCAAAACTCCTTGGATATAAGAGTTTTGCTGACTTCGCACTTGAAAGGAATATGGCCAAAACACCCGAAAAAGTATTTGAATTCCTCGGACAGGTATGGACAGCAGCATTACCGGTAGCAAATGCTGAAGCAGCTGCTCAGCAGGAATTGATAAATAGGGAGGGTGGCAAATTCAAACTTGAGCCATGGGACTGGTGGTATTACTCCGAAAAAATTAAAAAAGCAAAATATGATCTCGATGATGAGATCACCCGCCCTTACTTCAAGATCGACAATGTTATGGAAGGTATGTTTTATGTTGCCAACAGGCTTTATGGACTTACTTTTACCAAAAGAACCGACATACCTAAGTATCATCCCGACGTCAATACTTTTGAAGTAACACGAAACGGGAAACATGTTGGGATACTAATGATCGACAATTATCCCAGACCCTCTAAACGTGGTGGTGCATGGTGTGGTACCTTCAGGAGTCAGAAACGCGATATTGATGGAAAAATGATTTACCCGGTTGTAACAATGGTTACAAATTCAACGATGCCCTCAGCCGATAAACCATCATTGCTCACCGCACTGGAAGCAGAAACACTGTTCCACGAATTCGGACATGCCCTGAACAACCTGCTTTCAAATATAACCTATCCTGGAAGTTCGATACCACGCGATTTTGTGGAATTGCCATCTCAGATCATGGAACATTGGGTTCTTGAACCAGAAGTACTTAAGGTATATGCAAAACACTATCAGACGGGTGAAGTAATTCCCCTGGAAATTGTTGATAAGCTCGACAAGGCAAGCAAATTCAACATGGGATTCACTACAATTGAATACCTTGCCGCGTCTCTTCTGGATATGGAATATCATGCTTTGACAGAACCAGTTGATCTGGATATAAGAGACTTCGAGAATAAATCAATGGCAAAATACGGACTGATAAATGAAATAAAACCTCGTTACAGGTCGACATACTTCAACCATATCTGGGGAGGAGGGTATTCAGCAGGATACTATAGTTATATATGGTGTGAAGTTCTTGATTCCGATGCTTTCCAGGCATTCAGGGAGACCGGGGACATTTTTAATTCAGAAGTTGCCGCCCGATTTGAAAAAGAGATCCTTTCAAAAGGCGGCTCAGGAGATCCGCTTGCCATGTATATAGCATTCAGGGGAAAAGCCCCTGGCATAGAAGCCCTGCTTGAAAACAGAGGACTGAAATGAAAACAGCCTTCAGGTTTTTATTTCTTTTCTTACTTATTTATTCTTCAGATATAGTTGCTTCCGGATCTGAACCTTATGCTGTCAGAGGTGTAATAGATCTCCGACAAACAGCAAATGATAATTTTACTGTCAAGCTAATCGGGGAATGGGAGTTCTATTGGAAGAGACTTCTTAATCCTGATGATTTTCGCACTGATAATATAAGACCGGATTTTTTTGGCGTTGTTCCATCATACTGGACCAGCTATCCTGCTGGATCTGTTAAAACCACCAGCATGGGATGTGCCACCTACAGGCTTATTATGCTATTACCTACTGGTTACAGGAATTCAATGGGATTCAACTTGCCTGTTTTCGATTCTTCCTACAAGATTTATGTTGACGGGAAACTTATGGGTGGAAACGGAACACCGGGAAAAACAGAAGCAGAAACCGAACCAGGATATGAAAGAGTGTTCTTCCGGTATAATCCTGTGTCAGATACCGTGCAGATAATCATAAATGTCTCAAATTTTCATCATCGCCGGGGCGGATTCTGGCTTCCTATGAAGACCGGTACATTCCCTGATGTTCAGAAAAAATATGCTGCCGGCTGGGCAAGGGATTGGGCAACCATCAGTTTCCTGATAGGATTTTCATTTCTCTTTTTCTTCTTCTTTATATTTTATACCAGAGACAGACTTATGGGGTTCTTCAGCCTTGCCACCACAGGGCTTGCCTTGAGGCCGCTTTTCACTTCTAACTTCATGATCCACAATATCATGGAAATGTCGTGGGTGTGGATCGTAAGGTGGGAATACATTGGCCTATACATCGTTCTGACAGGTTGGTACTGGTTTGCAGCGATACTATACCCTACGAAGCTTTTTCGGAGAATAACATGGGTTATAACTCTGATATTCCTGGCAGCTGCAATACTTACACTATTTCTGCCTGTGCGGATATTCAGCTATATGACCTTCATAATTTATCCTTTGATTATAATTCTGATAGTATATAGTCTTTCCCGAAGTATAAAGGGAATATTAATGAAGAATTATGTAGACTATATATATTTCCTGACCTTCGCCATTTTAACGTTTGCTGCAATAAATGATGTCAGAATTTCACTTGGCAGGTCAGCTGTTTTTTCAGGATATATACTTACCTATACGATCATTCTGTTCGTGTTTATCCAGGCTGTGCTGCTGCTCCATAAATGGTACAAAGCTTTTTCTGAAAAGGAGAAGCTTCAGAAAGACCTTGAGTATATGAACAGAAACCTTGAAATCATGGTGAATGAACGAACTCAGGAAATAAATTCAAGGAGAGAAGAAATTGAAAATCAAAATATTAAGATTGAGATTCAGAATAAAAAGCTATCGGAGACGATACAGCTTAAGAACAAAATATTTTCTGTAATTGCACACGACCTTAGAAGCCCGGTCGTAAATATCCTTTACATGCTTAACCTGCTGAAAGAGGAGGAGTTCAAGGACAAGTACGATTCATTTGCCGATGCCAGTATCCAATACTCACAACAGGTTATAAACCTTCTCGAAAACATGCTGGTCTGGGGAAGAGGACAGGAGGACAAAATCAAATATTCTCCGGGGAAACATGATTTTGCCGACATCATTCTTACCAACATGAGCATCTTTAAAGAGACAGCTGACAAAAAAGAGATTGTAGTTAATTTTACCCAGGTAGGAAATTCAAAAGCCTATTTTGACAAGGACCTGATGGATATTATTATTAGGAACCTGCTGTCGAATGCCATAAAGTACACTCCAAGAGGCGGAAGGATAAGTATCCTTCTTAAGGATAAAACCATATCAGGGGAAGGTATTTCCTTAAAGATCTGCGACAATGGGGTAGGGATCCCTCCCAACAGGCAGAAGTATCTCTTTACTGCAACAGAAATTGAAAGTACTCCCGGCACCGAAAATGAAAGAGGCACAGGGTTCGGTCTTAAGCTTTGTCACGAGCTTGTAACCATCAATAATGGAACTATCGTTGTTGAAAGCAGCGAGGGAGAAGGAACATGCTTCACGATAACATTACCGGGATAGAAACATATAATTATATCTGCATTACCCTTCGATTATTCGCCCCTAAATCCCCCTGACGCTTCGGTCAGGACAGGCCTAAAGGGGATTTCTTAATATCTGCTTATAAAAAACCCCTTTAGGGGGAAGGGGGTTTATTCTATCGTAAGCTCTGTTAATCTCTTCTTATCAAGTATCTTAAGAGTTTTGCCCTTTGTAATTATTATTCCTTCATTTTCCATTTCTCCGATGACCCTTCCGATTGATGGGCGGGCCACCCCGAAGTATTCAGACAACTCATTCTGAGTCATTGCAAGCTTGATCTCTGACTTGTCTGTCCCTGCAGTCTGTAGAATATACTGGGCAAATTTACCCCTTATTGTCTTAAAATTCAGGAACTTGATTTTTTCTGTCAGGAATTGAGACCTGTTTGAAATCATGTCAAGGAAATTTGTAAGCAGTTTGTCATTGCTTTTAAGGAACCTAACAAAATCATTTCTTTCAATTATCATCAGACTGGTATCTGTCATTGCAACAACGTTGACCGGGAACTTGTTCCTGCTTCCGAAAATAAATGCTGAAGCGAGCGCTCCGGAGGCAGAGATATCCTCAATCTTGATTACCCTTCCTGAGAAGTCGACCATTTCGCCTTTTACAGTTCCTCCGATAACCATCATAAAAGCATTGACCGGTTCACCACTTTGAGATATCATAGTCCCGGGTTTATAATTCCGGACCCGGTAAGGTGTTACAGAAATGACCAGCATCAACTCTGTAAGTGTCATTCCGGAGAACAAGGGTGCTTTTAGAAGAACTGAATAATCCATGTTTTTTCCCTTAAAATTACAAATTGTAACAAATGTTACAATTTATTAA
>CAZCQC010000130.1:0-9787 GCA_964500155.1 uncultured Rikenellaceae bacterium
AGTGAGATTTTATCCTCTGCATCAAAGAAAATGAACTTAAGTTCAGTTTCGCCCTTGTTTTCCTTCACAAGTTCCATCAGTTCGCTGATCAGTTCTCTGCTTATGTTTTCAGGATTTATTTTTAGAGTTACTGTTTTTATCAGCTCATCCTTTACGCTTGAAAGAAGGTTGATGGTTTTAATATGGAATTCAAGCTCATCATCCTTATATCTCCTTTTCTGAACCCTGCCTTTTACAAGAAGGTAATAACCCAGACTAAAAAACTTGCTGAACTCGAGGTACTCCTTATCGAACATCATGAATCGGAATGAATCGGAATAGTCCTGCAGGGTAAACGAGCCATACGGTTTACCGTTTTTTCCCATACCGTTTTTGGTGTCTATTACCATTCCTGCAACAACGACATCTTTATCAAGAAACTCACCAAGGTTCTGAAGGTCGGCCAGGGTGGCAGTTGTAAAAGTGTTTATCTCAAGTTTAAAATCATCAAGCGGATGTGATGAAAGGTAGATGCCTATTACCTCCTTTTCCCTGTTTAGCTTTTCCAGCTTTGGCCAGTCGGGGCAGGTGGTTGCATCGGGTTTGATTATATCAAAACCGCCATATCCTCCGAAAAGTGACTGCTGACTTGAATTCTTCACAACCTTTGCGTTATTTCCGTACCTGATCAGGTTTTCAATAAAGCTTATTCCTTTGCCATCAATTGAAAAATACTGGGCCCTTGAAATATTGCTAAAGCAATCAAAAGCTCCCGCAACTGCCATAGCTTCAAGGTTTTTTTTGTTTAGCGAGTTCAGGTTAACCCTTTCAACCAGATCGTAAATGCTTTTGTAAATGCCTTTTTCTTCCCGTTCCTGAATCATCTGGAGAACGGCGCTTTCGCCTACTCCCTTTATTCCACCAAGTCCGAACCGTAAATTCCCATCCTTATTTACTGTGAATTTTACATAGCTTTCGTTTACATCAGGTCCCAGGACATCCATCCCCATCCTTCTGGTTTCATCCATAAATGTTGTTATTTTCTTGATGTCGTTTATATTTCGGCTAAGGACCGCCGCCATATACTCGGCCGGGTAATGTGCTTTCAGATAACCGGTCTGAAATGCTACCAGGGCGTAGCATGTTGAATGAGATTTGTTGAAGGCATACTGGGCGAAAGCTTCCCAGTCGGACCAGATTTTATTTACAATCGTTTCATCGTACCCTTTTTTATTGCATCCTTCTCTGAATTTAAGATTCATTTCATCCATAATGGATTTTTTCTTTTTCCCCATGGCTTTGCGGAGGTTGTCGGCCTCACCTTTTGTAAAGCCTGCCAGCTCCTGCGACAAAAGCATAACCTGTTCCTGGTAAACTGTAATGCCATAAGAGTCGTTAAGATACTTTTCCATTACCGGGAGAGGATAGTCTATTGGCTCGAGCCCGTGTTTTCTCCTGATAAATTTCGGGATATATTCCATTGGACCGGGGCGGTAAAGAGCATTCATGGCAATGAGATCCTCAAACCTGTTAGGTTTAAGTTCGCGCAGATATCTTTTCATCCCTGTCGATTCAAACTGAAAGATACCGGTCGTTTCACCATTGCTGAAAAGATCAAAGGTCTTATTGTCATCAAGGGGTAGATTGTCAAGATCAATAGTGATCCCTTTTGACCTTTTGATATTTTCTACACAATCCTTAATGACAGACAGGGTTTTCAGGCCAAGGAAATCCATTTTAAGCAAACCAACCTGTCCGACCTGGCTGCCGTCGTACTGAGTGGCATAGAGGTCAGTATCCTTTGCAGTACACAGGGGAATATAGTTATCGAGTGAATCCTTACCTATTATTATCCCGCATGCGTGAATCCCTGTTTGTCTTACGGAACCCTCGAGCACCTCTGCATACTTAAGTGTCTGTGCAATAAGCTTGTTTGATGAATTTCTCTCCTTTGCAAGTTCAGGAACCTCGGCATAGGCAGCTGCAAGAGTCACTCCTGGCCTGTCGGGCACCATTTTAGCCAGCCTGTCGGCATCTGAAAGCGGAAGCTTCTGTACTCTCGCGACATCCCTGATAGCCATTTTGGCGGCCATGGTCCCGAAAGTTATAATGTGAGCAACCTTGTCGTGGCCGTATTTGTTGACAACATATTTTAAAACATCCTCTCTTCCATCCTCATCAAAATCGATATCAATGTCGGGCATTGATATACGATCGAGATTGAGGAACCTTTCAAACAGCAATCCGTATTTTATAGGATCGATATCAGTGATCCTGAGACAGAAAGCAACAGCAGAGCCTGCTGCAGAGCCTCTCCCCGGGCCGACTGAGACTCCCATTTCCCTTGCAGCCCTCAGAAAATCCTGGACAATAAGAAAATACCCCGGGAATCCCATTTTTGCAATTGTGTCGAGTTCAAAATCAATTCGTGCTGTCTGCTCCTCTGTAAGCTTTCCCCATCTTTCCTTTGCACCCTGGTATGTAAGATATTTAAGGTATTCATCATCATTTTCATAGCCCTTGGGCAAAACAAAATCAGGCATGATGGGATCGTGATCGAGCTTGTATTTTTCAATTTTGTCAACCAGTTCCCCAACATTGTCGACAGCTTCGGGAATATCGCTGAAGATATTTCTCATTTCCTCCTCGCTCTTTAGATATTCCTGCCTCGAGTATCTTAGTCTGTCGGGATCATCGAGGTCCTTTGCAGTGTTAAGGCAGATCAGCCTGTCGTGAGCTTCAGCATCTTCGGCATTTATAAAATGCACATCATTTGTAGCAATAATTTTTACATTGTATTTTACCGAGAATTCCTTGAAAACCTCAATCACTTTCTGCTGGAGAGGGAATGCACTTCTGTCAGCTTCAGGATCATATGTTTCATGCCGCTGTATCTCAAGATAAAAGTCTTCCCCGAATAAATTGATGTAAGATTTCAGGACTTCCTCTGCCGCACTTAACGATCCGTTGAGAATTTCATCCTGTATCTCTCCCGCCAGGCATGCTGATGACGCAATTAATCCTTCTTTGTACCGGGCCAGCAGTTCCTTGTCAATTCGCGGTTTATAATAAAATCCTTTTATCCATGCAGTTGATACCAGTTTTATGAGATTTTTATATCCTGTAAGATTTTTTGCCAGGAGGATCAGATGGTCGCCTGATCGGTCCTCTTTTCCAGATACTTCAGCAATTGATCTTTTAGCTACATAAATTTCACAACCTATAACCGGCTTAATCCCTTTTTTCAGGGCACTTGCATGAAACTCCTTGACACCAAACATATTACCGTGATCGGTGATAGCAATGGCTTCCATACCGAACGATTTAACCTTATCCATAAGATTGGAAATATTTGATGCTCCATCCAGGATAGAGTATTGAGTATGAACATGCAGGTGAGAAAAAGTGGTCATATGGATTGAAAAATTATAAAAGGTTGGAACACAAAAATAGACAAAAAAGGGTAATCGACCATTAACAAAATGACATGAGATATTAACTTTAAATTATTAAAAAAAAACTCGAAAAAGTTTCAGAATGACATAATAATTAGATAATAATTATATTTTTGCAACCTGATGCATGGCATCATTAAGGACAGTAAGAGGAATGTAATATTCCAGACAAATTATTAATTACCTAAACCAAAAGTGATGAAGAAAATTCTGTTGTTATTTTTTGTGTTCTGCGGTTTATTGCTGCCAGCAATTGGTCAGCAAAAAGCCGTTACGGGTACTGTAACCGGATCGGAAGACAATCAGCCGGTTATCGGAGTTACGGTACTTGTTAAAGGAACCACAGTAGGAGTGGTTACTGATCTGAATGGAAAATATCAGATAAATGCTCCGGCGGGTTCAACTCTTGAATTCCGGTATGTCGGTATGAAAACCAGGGAGGTTACAGTTGGTACAGCAAGTGTCTATGATGTTGCCCTTGAGACTGAATCGATAGGACTTGATGAAATCGTCGTGGTCGGGTATGGTACCCAGATCAAGTCGAAAGTTTCAAGCAGTATCACAAAAGTCGATGGTTCAAATTTGCAGAACCTGCCAGTTGCTTCTGTCGAGCTTGCCCTCCAGGGTAAAAGTGCAGGTGTGTTTATTGAATCGCTGAATGGTAAAGCCACCGGGTCGACAAGGATGAGGATCAGGGGATCTTCTTCGGTAACTGCAAGCAATGAGCCGTTGTATGTTGTCGACGGAGTACCTCTCTCAACAGAAACCCTTAACCAGTCGGGCGCTGCTATAAATCCTCTGTCAACTTTTAACTTCAATGATGTTGAGTCGGTTGAAATTTTAAAGGATGCAGCATCTGCAGCAATATTCGGATCAAGGGGAGCTAATGGGGTTATTCTCATCACAACCAAGAAAGGGATAAGCGGGGATACAAAGCTGAACTTCACCTTTCAAAAAGGGATCAGCCAGGCTTCACATCGCAGGGAATTCATGAATGCCGAGCAATTTGTTTCATATTTTGAAGAAGCTGCGTATAACAGTGATCTTTATGAAGGGTATGATCCAATAAATAACCCCAGTGAATATTCAGGTTCATGGCTGCAGTTCGTAAGGAGCCGCTTCAACCGTTATGACGGATGGGCAACATATAATGATCCGGAACTGGCAGTCGATACCGACTGGCAGGATCAGGTGTTCCAGACAGGTAATCTTACTACTGCAGATCTCTCAGCACAGGGAGGAAATGACAAACTGAAATTTTTTGCCAGCGGGTCATACAGCAACCAGGAAGGCATCCTTGTGTCAAACGGAATTCAGAAATTTTCCGGAAGACTTAATATTGATAATAAGGTGAACAACTTTATTGATATGGGGCTGGCATTAAGCCTGACGAAAACAATAATTGATCAGGTTTCAGCTGATAATGCATTCTCCACTCCGATGCAGCTTGTTGCATTGTCACCTATCACACCTGTGAGGGATCTCGATGGTAAACTGTACAATGTTCCAACCACCACATATTATAATGGTCTGATTGATGTTGAAGAGGCCAACAGGGATATCTCAAACTTCAGAACACTTGTTAACAGTTATCTCAGCTTCAAGTTAATGAAAGGACTGAACTGGAGGAATGAATTTGGGTTCGACCTTTACAGCACAAAAGAGAATGCAAGGTATGGTGAAAGGACCGACTCAGGTCAGGGGATAGGAGGGTATGCATTTGCAAACTATGGTGAGAACCAGAACGTTTCTGCAAAATCATATCTTAACTATCTTAATCAGTTTGGAAGCATCGGCGTCAGTGCCGTTCTTGGATCAGAGTATCAGTACACTGTTATCGATAATGCATGGGCGGAAGGTCAGGAATTCCCGCTCGACGATCTGAAAACACTTGCCAGTGCCGGACTGATAAGCGGTGCTTCATCATCGAAGACTGAGTACAGCTTCATCTCGTACTTCTCGAGGGTGAACTTCGATTATATGGCAAAATATCTTGTTACCATTGCCGGACGTGTTGATGGTTCATCGAGATTCGGTACGAATTCCAGGTACGGATTTTTCCCTGCACTTTCACTTGGATGGGTTTTAACCAAGGAGAGCTTTCTTACAGATAATCCGACACTGAGCTTTTTAAAACTCAGGGCGAGTTATGGTCTGACAGGAAATGCAGGCATCGGGAACTTCAGGCATCTTGGCCTCTTCGGGGTTGACAGTTATTATGGAACATCAGGACTGATACCGTCCCAGATTGCAAATGCTGACCTTGGATGGGAAACAACCAGACAGATTGATTTAGGTCTTGATTTTGGATTCTTTAAAAACAGGATCTCCGGTGAAATTGATTTTTATTCCAAGAACACCAGCGATCTTCTGCTCGATGTTCCTGTTCCTGCTACTTCGGGATATACGGTCCAGACACAGAATGTAGGATCAGTGACAAACAAGGGCATCGAGTTTGTACTTAACACCACGAATATCTCAGGAGATTTTAACTGGGAAACCAGCCTCAACTTTTCATATAACAGGAATAAGGTTACAAATCTTGGAGGTCAATCGGTTATAGACGAGGGAAGTTCCCGCTTTATGAATGTCGTAATGGTTGGACAGCCGCTCGGAGTATTCTACGGAGCTGAATATGCAGGTGTTGATCCTGAGAACGGTGATGCTATCTGGTACGTTAATGAGAAGGATGAGAACGGTAATGTAATTGATCATACTACAACAACAGCCGATTTTGCAGAAGCAAATTTTGTTGTGCTCGGGAATCCGAATCCTCCGTTTCTCGGGGCTATTACAAACACGTTTGCCTACAAAGGAGTTGGTCTGACTTTTACATTCCAGGGTGTTGCCGGCAACAAGCTTCAGATGGCTGGCGACCCTTATATGGCTGCCAATGCCGCCTGGTTTGACAACCAGACCACCGATCAGCTTGAGAGCTGGAAAGAACCGGGTGACATTACGATGGTCCCGCAGGCACGTCTGGGTTACAGCAATGGCGATCAGGGAAGAAGCAGCAGGTATATTTCCGACGGGGACTATGTTAAACTAAGATCAGCAATGCTGAGCTATGATCTTCCGGCTTCATTTGTCAGAAAACTGAACCTTACAGGAATGAGAATCTATTTACAGGGCCAGAATCTTCTGACATTTACGAAGTTTATCGGATGGGACCCGGAAGTATCTTCAGATTTTGCTGTGGACAATATCACCTCAGGATTGGATTTCTATTCAGCTCCCCAGCCGAGGACAATACTTGTCGGAATAAATATCAATTTATAAATGTATAATATCGTAATATAATGAAAAAGATATTTTCAATTTCAATTGTAGTCGCACTGACACTGTTTTTTACAGCCTGCGATAAACTGCTGGACCTTGAGCCTTACCAGAATATTAGCGAGGAGCTCTCTCTTGAGTCTGATGCAAACGTGAAAAGCGTTCTTAAAGGTGCGTACGCCCAGTTTGATGATCTGAGCATTTACGGAGGTTGCTTACTTCGTAACGCTGAGCTTCTTGGAGGCGCAAATGAGTGTCTCTGGGTTGGTACCTATGGCGGACCTCGCCAGATCTTCAATAAGCAGATGAACTCATCCAATGAAGATGCAACTGCACAATGGATCGATAGCTATGAAGTTGTAAACATAGCCAATAATGTGCTCAGTGCCCTTGCTGTCGTCGATGAGGCTGACCGCGACCGGGTGGAAGGTGAAGCATTGTTCTTACGCAGTCTCATGTTTTTTGATCTTGTAAGATTTTTTGCACAGCAATACCAGACAGGAAGTGCTTCGACTCAGCTCGGAGTTCCTCTTATACTTACACCAACTCGCGGGATCAGCGAGGAAAGTTATGTTTCGCGGAATTCAGTTGAAGAAGTTTATAATCAGGTAATTGCTGACCTTATTTTAGCAGGATCAAAATTGCCGGAGGAAAATGAAGTCTATGCAACGAGTGGTGCAGCCACAGCCCTGCTTGCCAGGGTTTATCTTCAGAAGGGAGATTATGCCAAAGCCAGGGATGCTGCAAACACAGTGATCGGATCGGGTTTATATGAGCTTATGCCAGACTATTCTGATGTCTTTAACAATGATGACAATAGTTCGGAGGATATTTTTGCAACCCAGATCACATCCCAGGACAGACTGAGTTCAATGACAGAATTCTTTTCAACAACTGAATTCGGAGGAAGAGACGGAGATATTGAAATCCTTGATGGCCACCTTAACCTTTATTCTCCCGGAGATGAGAGACGTGATCTTTTCTGGCTGGGTAATGGTGGAATGCGTTCGGGTAAATGGAACAATCTCTATGGAGTCGTTAACCTGATCCGTCTTGCAGAAATGTATCTTATAAGGGCAGAATGCAACCAACGGCTGGGAACAGCAATCGGCGATACTCCAGCGAATGACTTTAACGCTGTACATACAAGGGCAAAGCTTGCTCCGGTTACCACTGTAACGCTGGCTCAGATCCTACTTGAAAGGAGACTTGAGCTATCATACGAAGGACACAGGATACATGATCAGCGCCGGTTGCATGAAAATGTAGGAACATTGCTTTATACCGACCCACGGCTTGTATTTCCGATCCCCTTCAGGGAAACCGAGGCTAATCCGAATCTAAAAGCACAACAGAATCCGGGGTATTAATAAATCCAGGAAATTCTACAATAAATGTAGACAGGTAATAAATGTAGAGACAGGTAATAAATGTAGTAGAGACAGGTCTGAGACCTGTCTCTACTCAGACCTGTCTCTACATTTTTATTATGTATCAATTGTAATTGGAACATAAATATTTTTTTTATCTTTGCACCCACATTTTAAAAAAGTAGGTTAAATAAAAAGCGTTAAAAATTAAATGGCAGTTAGAATCAGATTAGCTAGAAAAGGCCGCAAGAGAAAGGCCTATTACCACATTGTGGTAGCAGATAGCAGGTCGCCACGGGATGGCAGATATATTGAAATGATCGGAATGTATAATCCAATCACTAACCCGGCTACAGTCGAACTCAATTTCGATAAGGCACTGGGTTGGCTGCAGAATGGCGCCATACCTACAGAGACATGTAGAGCTATCCTCTCATACAAAGGTGTACTTATTAAAAAGCATCTGCTCGAAGGAGTGAAAAAAGGTGCTTTTGACGATGCTGAGGCAACAAAGAGGTTTGAAACCTGGATGAAACAGAATGAGGAAAAAATTGAGGCAAAAAAATCAGGCCTAGAAAAATCGCAGGATGATGAAGTTGGTAAACGCCTGACCCAGGAGAAGAAAATTAATGAAGCCAGAGCCGCGCGGCTTGCAAAGAGACAGGCTGACCTTGCAGCAAAGGCTGAGGCCGAAGCCAATCCTGAACCTGCTCCGGCAGAGCCGGCTCAGGCTGAAAACAGAGCTGAAGCCCCTGTAACAGAAGCCCCGGTCGCAGAAGCCGCTTCGGAGGATAAACCCGCAGAATAAAACAGGAATTCCAGGGACAAGAACCCGGTGGGCTACAATGCCAACATATTACTCGGAAGGATCTTAAAGATCCAGGGCTATGACGGCACCATAACAGCCAGGCTGGAAAAGGATTTTATTGATAATATTCCGGAAATGGAATCGGTTTTTCTTGAAATTGAAGGAAAACCGGTTCCTTTTTTTATATCATCGTCACAGTATTCAGGGGGTGATGTTCTCAAACTGCGATTTGAGGGATACGGAACTTATGAAAAGGCATGTGATCTCGCAGGTTGCCAGGTGTTCCTGACCACAGGGAAAGGGAAATCCGCCCGTTCAGATAATAATAACATAACCGGCTATAAAGTCATTCTAAGCAATAAACGCATCCTTGGCACAATTGGAGAAATAATTAATTATCCCGGGCAGGATCTGCTTAAAATAATATCTCCTGATAAAAAAGAGATTCTAATACCATTCCACAAAGATTTCATTGTCCGGATTGATAAGAAGAAAAAAATCATCACAGTTCAACTTCCCGAGGGACTTACGGAGATTAATTGAAGAGTAAACCACCTCCACCTGACACTTTTGTCAGGGTACTCCTCCTTGGGAAGGAGGAGAAATGTAAGATATTGTATATCAAAAATTTCCCCCATGCTGGCGCCGATTTGCCATCGGTGCCTTGACGTTCGGGGTAAAAATCCTGACATTTCCTGCAACTAAACCTAAAACAATCCGTCTTTAGTTGAAAATGCCCATAACTTTAAAATAATATTGAAATGAAGAGAGTAATTTATTCAGCAGTTTTCCTTACTGTATTGGTACTTGCTACATCACTGGCTTCAGCCCAGTCGAAAGAGACACGGAATGTTAACGGTTTCACAAAAGTAAGCTTTGGCGTTTCAGGTGATCTGTTC
>CAZCQC010000131.1:0-8649 GCA_964500155.1 uncultured Rikenellaceae bacterium
TAAATATCTTTCCACAAACCCTTCATCCTCTTTCTTATTTCCTCTTCTTTTGGATTTAATCCCGGTTCGTAGAATTTAGTTCCATTTATTTCTTCCGGCAGAAAATGATCCTGTGTGAAATTTCCTTCAAAGTCATGCGCATATTTGTAACCTTTGTGGTACCCGAGATCTTTCATGAGCTTTGTGGGAGCATTCCTTATATGTAAAGGAACAGACAGATCTCCTTTTTCCCTCACCATTGCCTGGGCATTTTCTATTGCCATGTATGAGGCGTTGCTTTTTGGAGACGTTGCGAGGTATACAGCTGTTTCTGACAATATTATCCTCGATTCAGGCCACCCTATTACATTAATGGCATCAAAGCATGACTGTGCAAGCAGAAGCGCATTCGGATTAGCCAAACCGATATCTTCGGCTGCCAGGATAAGCATCCGTCTGGCAATGAATTTCGGATCTTCACCTCCTTCAACCATACGGGCAAGCCAGTATACAGACGCATTAGGATCGCTGCCTCTCATTGATTTAATGAATGCTGATATTATATCATAATGTTGTTCACCGTTCTTGTCATAGATAGCGAGGTTTTTCTGGACGTGTCTTAAGACCTTTTCATTTTCGACAATTATCTTTTCTGAGCCAGTCTCGTCAGCTTCTGATGATACAACAAGCTCAAGAGCATTATATAATTTTCTTACGTCACCTCCTGAGATCCTCAGCAAAGCTTCATACTCCTTTATTTCAATATCGAGTTTTGCAAGGTAGATGTCTTTTTTCAGAGCTTTATTTAAAAGTACTGTTAGTTCCTCCTCGTTAAGCGGGTTCATAACATAAACCTGACAGCGTGAAAGCAGGGGTGAGATAACCTCAAAAGACGGGTTTTCGGTAGTGGCGCCGATCAGAGTAATAATACCCTGTTCCACAGAGCTCAGAAGTGAATCCTGCTGTGATTTATTGAAACGATGTATCTCATCTATAAAAAGAATGGGATTGGGCTGATCGAAAAACTGCTGTTTTTTTGCTTTTTCAATGGTTTCCCTGACATCCTTTACACCTGAGTGAACAGCGCTGAGATGAAAAAAGGGCCTTTTCAATGAATGGGCAATGATCCATGCAAGTGTCGTTTTCCCAACACCCGGGGGACCCCAGAGGATGAATGATGGAATGTTTCCCGATTCTATAACCCTCCTGAGAACCGCGTTCTTACCGACAAGATGCTCCTGCCCGAAGAATTCATCGAGGTTCTTAGGTCGCAGTCTGTCGGCCAGTGGTTGGTTTGCCAGCATCGTTTGATATTTGTGTAAAAATAGTGAAAAGATTTTTTGTTAAATTTGAGATCATTTTAAAATCATGAACAAAATATTATCAATCATATTTATTGTATCCGTTTTTTACGGGTGCTCCGGGAAACCGTCTGTTAATAATTTAACAGTAGAAGGACGAAATATTATTACTGACAGTGGTATGGTGGTGTCGGCCCATCCTGAAAGCTCCCGGATAGGAGTTGCTATTTTAAGAAAGGGAGGGAACGCCATTGATGCAGCTGTTGCGACAGAATTTGCCCTTGCAGTTTGTTACCCCGAAGCAGGAAACATTGGTGGCGGAGGTTTCATGCTTATAAGGGAAGCAGGTGGCACGACTGACCTGATTGATTATCGTGAAAAGGCACCTCTTCAGGCTTCGAGAGATATGTATCTTGATGCTTCAGGTAGTGTAGTCGAAGGGCTTAGTACAGAAACACATATGGCATCGGGAGTACCGGGTACTGTGGATGGAATGGTAAATATTCATTCAAAATACGGAGTCCTTTCTTTCAGGGATGTCATCCAACCGGCTATCGATCTTGCCAGAAAAGGATTCCCTGTAACTGATGGTCAGGCTTCCGATTTTAACGCCAACAGGCAAAACTTCATTTCAAGAAACATAACACTACCCGCTTTTGTCAGGGACATACCCTGGATGGCTGGAGACACACTCAGGCAGGAACGCCTGGCACTGACTCTTGAAAGAATAAGAGATCGCGGCCGGGACGGATTTTATTCCGGCATCACCGCAAGGCTCATTGTAAAAGAGATGCAGAGGGGTAACGGGATAATTTCCGGGCTGGACCTTTCGGAATACAGGGCTTCATTCAGGGATCCTGTGGCGGATGAATACAGGGGCTATAGGATCATATCTGCCCCCCCGCCATCAGGCGGTGGAATAGTGCTTCTTCAGATCCTTGGAATGATTGAGCCATATAATCTGAAAGAAGAAGGATTTCATTCCTGGCAATCGGTCCATCTTATAGCAGAAGCTGAAAGAAGAGCGTTTGCGGATCGTTCAAGATTTCTTGGCGATCCGGGTTTTATCGAAATTCCTGTTACCCAATTACTTGGCAATGATTACCTGACCGGACGCATGAGTAATTATAGCAAGGACTCCGCTTCATCTTCATCACAGATAAATCCCGGTTCCCCGCTTGCCGTAGTGAGTGAGGAGACAACTCATTATTCGGTTGCAGACTATCTGGGCAATGCTGTTGCCGCTACAACAACCCTTAACGGTACCTTTGGCAGCAGTATAGTTGTTGACAGCGCGGGATTCCTGCTGAATAATCAGATGGACGATTTTTCTGTAAAGCCGGGTGTTCCTAATATGTACGGTCTTGTAGGAGGTGAGGCTAATTCAATTCAGCCGGGGAAAAAAATGCTGAGTTCAATGACACCGGTCATAATAGAAAAAGAGGGTAAACTATTTATGGTGGCCGGATCTCCGGGAGGTTCAACAATACCGACTTCTGTTGTTCAGGTCGTAATAAATGTTATCGATCACGGCATGAATATCAGACAGGCTGTAGACACCGGAAGGTTTCATCATCAATGGTTACCCGATTTCATAAGTTATGAGAAGAATTCACTTGACAGCAGTACTATTATGAAGCTTCAGAGCATGGGGCATGTGCTCAGAGAGAGGATTTCGATCGGCAGGGTAAACGCAATAATGATCTTACCAGACGGCAGAAAAGCGGCCGGAGCAGACAGGAGAGGAAACAATTCAGCTTGCGGATTTTAAGCGGATCTGTTTTTATAAGCATTTGCTTGGTTGCCATAAAAAATTTGCTAAATTGCCATAAAAATATTTTGTCTGTAGAAAATAAATGACACATTTTGTAGTTATTTAACTGTCTATAAATGTTTTTATAATATAGTATTTGAATAGTTCAGATATTTATTCAGTTATGAAAAAGCCTCTGATTATAACAACTATCATTCTCGTTCTGGTTCTTGCCTTACCTTTTATAAACTTCTTACGATGGTCCTTCCAGGCGAAAAAACCCCTTGAAATAGTAATTCTGGATAAGACAGTTCCTACCCTTGAACGCCTTAATCACAAGTCATTAACCTGGGTTCTAACTAACGGAAGATTTGTAAAGAAAGATAAAAAGAACAGCTATTCGTATAAAAAAGACTACTTCGGTTTTGCACCTACAAGGCCGCTTAAGGACAGAGGTAATACCAGAAATGAATATCATTTGTCGGAAATGCTCGATCTCCCCGATAAAGCCGATGCCCTTTATTTCGCCGATACTTATGGAGTATTTTTTAATGACTGGTACACCGGTGTTAATAAAAGCAGGAGATCCAGAAAAATTTACGGAGGCTTAAACAACACTGACTATCTGCTTGTTAATGAAATGAAGAACAGGAATAAGCTGATAATTCTTGAGTATAATTCCTTTGATTATCCAACACCGGTATTTGAGTCTTTCAGAACTCAGGAAAAGCTCGGCATAACATTTACAGGGTGGTCGGGCAAGTATTTTGAAAAACTCGATACTACGGCAAAGAATTTTCCTGTGTGGATGACCACCATGTACAGGAAAGAATACAAAAAGCCCTGGACATTTACAAAACCCGGAATTGTATTGCTGAGTGAAAAAAATATTATTGTACTGGAGGAGGGGACTCACCTTACTGATGCTTTACCTTATATAGTCACCGAAACGGAAAATTGTGAAAAATTCGGGGTGCCTTCATCTGTGGCGTTTGACAAATGGTTCGATATTGTTGATCCATTGCAGAGTAGTGTAATTTCAAAATTCATGCTTGGGACGACAGCCCTTGGAGATACTTTGCTGAAAGCCCATATGCTTGGCAGTAGTTTCCCTGCCGTTACCCAGGATTCTGCCAGTCAGAGGATCTATTATTTCTCGGGAGATTTTTCAAATAACGAGGTTAATTTCTGTTCATCACGATTAAAGGGATTCGACGGAATAAAAGGTCTGTCATATTCTGATAAACCCAATGATACTAGAAGGTTTTTCTGGTTGTATTACAAGCCATTAGTGAATGCTATCTTCAGTGATTATTATTCAAGTTTAAAATCTAATTAGAAGCCAGCCTTTTAGGTAGAATGTATAAGAAAGGGGGATATTGAATCCCCTTTTTGTTTTTACCCCTAAATCCCCCTGACGCTTCGGTCAGGACGAGTCTAAAGGGGACTTTCTCATAAACCCCCTTTAGGGGAAAGGGGGAAAAAACGTTGGACTGAACCTGAACCAGCTTTTTCTGAGATACTTTTCTTAAATTGGCCTGTAATTAAGAAATCCAACCAGAACATGAAATTAACCCTTATCCAACCCGATATTATCTGGGAGAACAAGTTCCGGAATCTCGAAAGGATAGGAGAGATGATCTCTTCAATCGCTGCGGATACCGATATAATTATTCTCCCCGAGATGTTCAATACCGGTTTCTCAGTCGATCCTGGTGACCTTTCTGAACTGCCCTATTCGGAAACCTTTGACTGGATGAAAAGGATCTCGCGGGAAAAGAATTGCGGAGTCTGTGGCAGTTATATAGTACGCGAAAAAGATAGTTTCTTTAATCGCTGGGTCTTTGTTTCTCCCGGTGATGAAACATGGAACTACAACAAAAGGCATCTTTTCAGTCCCGGTGATGAAGATAAAATGTTCACCCACGGCACTGAAAGGATTGTTTTTAAGTTCAGGGGAATGAGGATCTGTCCCAATGTCTGCTATGACCTGAGGTTCCCTGTATGGAGCAGGAACCGTAATGACTATGATCTTCTGATTAATTCGGCTAACTGGCCTGAAAGCAGAAGGGATGTATGGATTACTCTGCTCAAAGCCCGTGCTCTTGAAAATCAATGCTTCGTGGCAGGAGTGAACAGGATCGGAATTGACGGAACGGGTATAAAATACTGTGGCGATTCAATGATTTTAGGTCCAAAAGGGGAAATTATTGCTGAAGGCATACAAAATGAGGAGTCTCTTATTTCCGGTAATATCTCATTAGAAGATTTAACAGATTTCCGTGAGAAATTCCCAGTTTTGGATGATGCCGATAAATTTTCTGTTGAAATTTAGGCAATTTTTTTCCCGCAGATATCCCAGATTAACGCAGATTAAGAAAATATCTGCGAAAATCAGAGTGATCAGCGGGAAACTTATTTCTGTTTAACAAGAATTGTATTGTACCTAAATTTGGGATTTATTTCTGAGGGCTTCAAAAAGAATAACTACCGGCGGTTTAGCTATCCTTCCTGTACCATCTTTAATATGGTGCCTGCAGCTGGTTCCGGGAGCTGCAACAACAACATCGCTGCCGCTTTTTCTTATTTCCGGAAACAAAACCAGATCACCGATCTTATTTGACAGTTCAAAGTGTTCCTTTTCATATCCGAACGATCCTGCCATTCCGCAACATCCCGAAGGGATCTCGCTGACCTTGTAGTTCGCAGGTATTGAAAGCATTTCAATTGAGCAGGCCGATGATGAAACAGCTTTCTGCTGACAATGGGCATGAAGTATTATCTGAAGCTTATCTTCGGTAAATGAATCCCTGCCGATCCTTCCTGCCCTGAATTCATTTGCAATAAATTCATCTATCATATAACTGTTACTGGCTATTTTCTTCGATTTTTCCCTTAACTCAGAGTTAACCAGATCGGGATATTCATCACGGAAGCCGAGAATAGCTGATGGTTCAATACCAACCAGGGGGAGATTTTCATCGATCAGGCCTGAAAAGGCATTAATGTTTTTTATGGCAATTTTCCTTGCTTTTCTAAGCAGACCTTTTGAGATAAAGGTCCTTGCGCTTAAATCATGCTCAGCCACTTCAACCTTGTAGTTTAATGCAGTAAGCAGTCTTACAGCTGCAATGCCTGCTTCGGTATCATTGTAATTTGTAAATTCATCTATAAAAAGGCAAACCTTTCCAATTGGTTTGGAAGAATTCAGAGAGGCAAGATTCTTTTTTATCCACCTCGTCAGGCTGGTTTTATAAACAAGCGGGATTGATCTTTCAGTTGCAAATCCGATTGTCTTCTTGAGCAATCCCGAGAAGACCTTGTTTTTAAGAAAGAAGTTATAGATATCAGGGACAAATGAACCAAGCCTGTTGAAAGTCGAAATATAGGCGATCAGTAATGTCCTGAGAGGTACACCATGTTTGTCATACCAGTGCTGGAGAAATTCCGATTTCATCTTGGCAATATCAACACCTGAGGGGCATTCTGATTTGCATCCTTTGCAACCAAGGCATAGATCAAGAATATCGTAAATTTCCTTGTTATTCCATGGATTTGAGTTGTTGAGGCTTAGAAACTCGCGAAGGATGTTGGCTCTTGCCCTGGTGCAGTCTTCTTCATCCATTGTGGCCATAAAACTGGGACACATTGTTCCTCCAAGCTTAATTGATTTACGGCAATCGCCCGATCCGTTGCATTTCTCGGCAGCTCTTATTATTCCTTCAGTTAGTGAGAAATCATACACTGTTTCCAATTCAGGGGTCACAGTGCCTGGTTCATACCTCAGGAAAGTGTTCATCAGAGGGGTGTTAACTATTTTCCCGGGATTAAGAATATTTTCATGATCCCATGAAGCCTTCAGCTTTTTAAGCAATTCATAGTTGGCTTCACCAAGGATAAGGGGAATGAATTCTCCTCTTAACCTCCCGTCACCATGCTCTCCGCTGAGTGATCCACGGTATTTTTTAACAAGTATGGCTGTTTCAATCCCGATTGTCCTGAACAATTCGACATCTCCTTCATCCTTCAGATTAAGAACAGGTCTTATGTGGAGCTCGCCGGTTCCGATATGTGCATGATAAACAGAATCCTTTCCGTATTTCGCCAGTAATTTTGCAAAATCGTCCATATAGGCTGGCAGGTCCTCAACACGAACTGCTGTATCTTCGACCAGGGAAACAGTTCTGCGGTCACCCTTCATTTTTCCGAGAACGCCAAGCCCTGCTTTTCTCAGTTCCCAGGCTTTTGCCATATCCTTTCCTCTTACAACAGGATAAGAATAACCATATCCGGCTTTTTTGAGGGCTTTTATCAATTCATCCGTAACAGATTCGACTTCCTCAACAGTATCCCTGGCAAACTCCACCATCATTATTGCTCCGGGATCCCCGTCAAGGAAGAAACGATTGTTTTTCTGACTGAGATTGTCTTTTGTCAGCTCAAGAATTCTGTCATCTGTAAGTTCAACTGCTGTAGGCCTGAATTTAAGAGCTATGAGGTTTGCCAGGAAAGCTTCCTCACGGTCTCTGTGATGTACGCAGACCAGTGTCTTGCATGCCGGGGGAAGAGGGACAAGGTTCAATTTTATTTCGGTGGTAACGGCAAGAGTCCCTTCTGAACCAACCAGAAGCCTGCAAAAGTTGAATTTTTTATCTGACTTGCTTTCAAAGACCTCTGAATCGAGAAGCAAATCAAGTGCGTACCCTGTATTTCGTCTGGGTATCCTTGGATCGGGATACCCGTCTTTTATTGACTTTTTATTCTCCTGATTGTCAAGAATCTCTTTTACATTCCTGTAAATTTTTCCTTCAAGATTATCCTGCCTGCATTTTTTATCAAAAATATCCTTATCCACAGGGCCGAAAGTCGCTTCACTGCCGTCGCTCAGCAGAGTTTTCAGTTCGATCGTATGTTCCCGTGTAGATCCGTAAACAAGTGAATGCGAGCCACATGAGTTGTTCCCGACCATGCCGCCCATATTGCACCTGCTTGAAGTTGATGTTTCGGGGCCGAAAAACAGACCGAAGGGACGCAGAAACATATTTAGCTCATCCAGAACGACGCCCGGTTCTACTCTTACCCACATCTCCTCACGGTTTACCTCAAGGATTCTGTTCATATATCTTGAGATATCTGCAATAATGCCGGAGCTTACTACCTGACCGGCAAGTGAAGTGCCTGCAGCCCTGATTGTAATTCCGATTTTCTCTTCCGATGCAAAAAGAAGGAGTTTCCTAAGATCCAAAACCCCTTTTGGCCAGGCAACTGCAACGGGTTGTTCTTTATAATCCGATGCATCTGTGGAGTAGATGGTTTTAGTAATGATGTCGTATTTGAGATCACCTTCAAGAGTTTCTTTCAGGGAGTCTAGCCTTGTTGCAAGAGAATCCATTTCCATTTTGTTTTGAAACCGCAAATTTAGAAAATGATTTATCATCTTTCAGAATAAACCCGGAAGCCGGAGTATTTTTTCACAATTAACGGCCAATTTAATAAATACAGAAACAGATTCTTCGCTACTCCGCCAACTGGCGGATTCGCTCAGAATGACAGTTATTTGTGTTTTTGAGGAGAGGGTTGTTTGTGGGCGGGCCGCCAACAAACCACTCGTGGGTG
>CAZCQC010000132.1:0-2642 GCA_964500155.1 uncultured Rikenellaceae bacterium
TTACAGTCTTACCCCTGATAATAGTCGGCTTTTATGCAAGAATTGTCATCAAACGCAACTATTTTGAGATTTGCGGCCTGCTTTCCGGAAGCATGACCGATCCCCCGGCTCTTGCTTTTGCAAATGGACTTGCACAGTCAGAAGCTCCTTCAGTAGCCTATGCAACAGTATATCCTCTGGTAATGTTTTTAAGGATTTTTATTGCACAGTTGCTGATACTGTTATTTGTATGATTTACAAACTCATTGCATTTTGTCTGATTCAGTACTGCCTTTTTCCAAGCGTCTTCTCACAAGCCGGAACATCAAAATTTTCAGTTATTGCTTTTCACGATGGAGAGACCGATCAGGCTCATGCTAGTTTTGTCCGGGAGGCAGATAAATGGTTTTTATCCATAGCCTCCAGATATAAATTCTCCTATGAATCTACAAACGACTGGAACAGGCTAAATTCTGATTTTATTTCAAAATATGATGTCGTTGTATTCCTTGACTCCCGTCCTGAGTTAGAATCACAAAGAGCTGTCTTTCAGAAATATATGGAGAATGGAGGGGGTTGGATGGGATTTCATTTTGCTGCCTTTGCCCTTACCCCAAGTGCTTTTCCTCAGAACTGGGACTGGTATCACAACCGGTTTCTGGGTTCAGGACAATATAAAAGCAATACCTGGAGGCCAACATCAGCTGTTTTACGTGTTGAGAACCGGAAGCATCCTGCCACCAGGAACCTTCCAAAAAATTTTATTTCTTCACCAAATGAATGGTACAGGTGGGAGAATGACCTGAGGACAAATCCTGAAATTGAAATTCTCTTATCGATCGATTCAGCAAGCTTTCCACTCGGTACAGGTCCAAAACAGTACGAGATATGGCACAACGGCTATTATCCTGTTGTCTGGACGAACCGGAATTATAAAATGATCTATATCAATATGGGCCATAATGATATTGATTATGAGAACAAAACCAATAAAGAACTCTCGTTAACTTTTAGAAATAAGATCCAGGACAAATTAATAATTGATGGCTTGCTTTGGTTAGGGAAGAGGAAAAAATGACCTTAGAAAAATAATCTGACAAAGAAAACCCGATATAATTTCAAAATAATTCTTTTTTCAAGCTGTTTTTCAATCATTTTATCTTTTGAACAAGATTTTTTCAGAAATGACTTTTATTGAAAATAGCATAGCAAAAGAGTTTAGATAGTGCCTGCAGCTAAGTCTCATTTTGGGACACGAATGTAATTTCGATTCCTTCCCTCCTGCACATAACTTCAAACTGCTGGTTTTCATTAAAAAAAATATTTGTTGATCAAAATATATTTTAAATTGCATTAATGCTTTTAACAAAACTACATATTCCTCCTGCAGGAAATAACACAGTTCACAGGTCTGAGTTGTTTGAAAAATTGAACACCGGACTAAGTCGAAAGCTTATTCTTGTTTCTACTCCTTCCGGGCAAAAGCAAAAGAGCTTGGAATGTTATAACTTCTCTTCAGGATTACTGTTGTCGGGTAAATTTATTTTATAAAAATCACCCTCCCTAATCACCCTCAGGGGTGATTTATTATTAATGGGGGTCCCCGACCTTTGCTTTGAGTTTAATCAAATAGAATGTGAAAGGCAAAACTAACTAACATTATGAAAAAGAGACGATCATTTTGGCTGCTGATAATGCTTTTTATAGCTTATGAAGGAATTGCACAGCAGAAATATACTATCAGCGGATACATAAGAAGTTCGGAAACAGGGGAAGCCCTAATTGGTGCTACAGTATTTGTCAAAGAGTTGTATAAAGGTACGATGGCAAATGCATATGGTTTTTACTCAATTACCTTACCCGAAGGGAATCATTCAGTTCAATATTCATACTTAGGTAATATTAGTAAAACCGACAATATTGAATTAACCGGTAACCTCAGTAAAAATGTTGAGTTACAGCAGGCATCAGTAGAAATAGCTGAAGTTGTAATCGTAGGCGAGGCCTCCAATAAGAACATAAAGGCTCCGGCAATGAGTGTTGTTAAAATATCTCCAAAAGATGTGGTTTCTGTTCCGGTGATATTTGGTGAGCAGGATATTTTAAAAACCATTTCACTTATGCCGGGAGTTAAATCAGCCGGAGAGGGGAATAGCGGCTTTTATGTAAGGGGTGGCAGTGCGGATCAAAACCTGATAATCCTGGATGAAGCTCCGGTTTATAGTTCTGCACATTTACTGGGCTTTTTCTCAGTATTCAATTCAGATGCTGTTAAAGACATGGAGTTCTATAAGGGCAATGCTCCGGCAAATTACGGCGGACGTCTGTCATCAGTACTGGATATTCAAATGAAGGAAGGAAATTCAAAAACGGTTGCTGCTTCAGGGGGTATTGGTTTAATAGCGTCCCGGCTCACTATAGAAGCTCCGATAGTCAAGGATAAAGGTTCATTCATTATTTCAGGCAGAAGAACTTATGCAGATATGTTTCTACCCTTATGGAAGGATCCTGCAGCTAAAAGTACTAAACTTTATTTCTATGATTTCAATGCAAAAGCGAATATTAAAATAAATGATAAAAACAGGATATTTCTTTCAGGATATTTTGGCAGGGATGTTTTCAAAATATCAGATTTAGTGGGTTTTAATTGGGGTAATAAAACC
>CAZCQC010000133.1:0-19776 GCA_964500155.1 uncultured Rikenellaceae bacterium
AGCGTTCACCGGTGCATTTTGAACTCCTCCCTCTGCACTAACATGAGCTCCGATGTATTTCATAGTTTAATTATAATAACTTGTTCCGTCCCAGCAATGGGTACATAGTTTTTCCTTTGGCAGGCCAATTGCTTCAACAAGGTCATCAAGCCGCTGGTACATAAGAGTGTCGAGATCGAGAGTTTCAGCAATTTTTGCCACCATAATTTTGTATTTTTCTGAATCGGGGTCAGAAAACTCCCTTAAATCTGCTGAATCGCCTTCAAGCTGAAAAACAGCTTTCCGGCCTGCCAGCTCAAGAGGAGTTCTTGACTGTGAAAAATTCAGGAATTCGCATGGATATAGAAGCGGAGGGCATGCGATTCTCATATGCACTTCGGCTGCACCCGATTTCCTGAGATCAATAGTATTATCTTTTAGCTGGGTCCCCCTTACAATGCTGTCATCGAGAAAAATCATCTTCTTTCCCTCAATAACTGCTTTATTGGGGATCAGTTTCATTTTGGCAACAAGATCTCTTTGTTCCTGTTTCTGGGGCATAAAACTTCTTGGCCAGGTGGGGGTATACTTGGCATAAGCCCGTTTGTACGGGATCTTTTTCTCATTTCCATAACCAACAGCATGCCCGACACCAGAATCAGGGATGCCACAGACAAAGTCTGCATCCACACGGTCTCTACGCGCGAGTGCAGCACCACACCTGCATCTGCATTCGTCAACATTTATTCCTTCATAATATGAAGGAGGATAGCCGTAATAGACCCAAAGAAAAGCACAGATCTGCATTTTAGCTCCAGGTTTTCTTAGTTGAGTGAAACTATCAGAATCAATATGAACAATCTCTCCGGGGCCCAGAAAATACTCGGTTGTAAATCCTGTGTTTGGGAAAGAACAAGTTTCACTCGCCACCGCATAGCCAGTCTCCTTTTTACCTATCACCACAGGAGTCCGGCCAAGTTTATCCCGGGCAGCAATTATTCCATTTTCTGTCAGAATAAGCAATGAGCACGATCCCCTGACATTTTCATACACATTTTCAATACCGGAAACAAAATCATCCTTTTCACATATCAGGTTTGCAACTACTTCTGTCGGATTGACATTTCCTTCAAAGGTTTCGGTAAAGTGATTTTTTCTTTTAAGAAATCGCTCTTCAAGATCTGCAAGATTCAGGAGTCTGCTTACAGTAACAATGGCAAATCTTCCCAGATGAGAGCTGAATAATATCGGTTGGGGGTCGGTGTCGCTGATAACTCCCATTCCAGAATTTCCTGTAAAACTACTTAGTTCATCTTCAAACTTATTCCTGAAATATGCATTTTCAAGATTATGAATTGACCGGCGGAATCCTTTTTGAGGGACAATGAATACCATACCAGCTCTTTTGGTTCCCAGATGAGAATGGTAATCGGTTCCGTAAAAAACATCTTCAACACAACCAGTCTTGGAAACAACTCCAAAAAATCCACTCATATAATTGAATCTTAATTATTTATAAAAACAAGGTTCAGGGGTAAATTTAATCATTGAATTGGATTTTATTAATTATTCCAATGATATTATTACTTTTGCATTATTATTTATTTTAAATCCCAGCAAATAAATGGCAGACACAAACACATTCACTCCGGTAGAACAGCCAAAGAAAAAGAGCGCACCGATCGCCATGATCTTCACCACTGTTATTCTGGCAGCGGCTTTGATCTTTTTGGTTGTCATGTATTTCGATCAGAAAAATAAAATGGTTGAAATAGAAACTGTTCTCACCCAGGAAAAAGACTCTCTTGCAAATGAACTAAGGCTTATGGTCCATGGGTATGATACCCTGAAGACAGATAACGATACCCTTATGTCGAATCTTCAGAGGGAGAAAAAACGAATCCAGCAGTTACTGACTCTCAATGCCTCAAACGTTCAGCTTGTAAAAAAATACAGGGCTGAAATCGGAACAATGAGAGAGATCATGAAGGGTTATATTGTTCAGATAGATTCACTTAACACACTCAACCAGCAACTGGTTGCTGAGAATACCGGTATAAAACAGCAGATTACCGAGGTTCAGAATACAAATGTGGAGCTCACTAAGGTCAAGGAAGAGCTTACTTCAAAGGTAACAGTAGCTGCAGTTATTCAGGCAAAGGATATCAATGCAGTTACTCTGAACAAGAAAAGGAAAGAGACAACCAGGATTGCCAATATAGATAAGTTGAGGATCTGTTTTACACTTCGTGAAAATCCAATTGCCGCTCCCGGAGAAAAAGAAGTGTTTATGAGAGTGATAAGGCCAGATTCACTTGTTATTACAACAAGCCCTGACAATCTTTTCGATTTCAATGGCAACAAACTGGTTTATTCTGCCAGCCGCCTTGTTGATTATATGAACCAGGATATTGAAATGTGCATCTTTCTAGATAACACCGGTGATTTCATTGTAGGTACCTACAGTGTTGAGCTATACCTTGAGAACAACATTATAGGGCGTACCACATTCGCTCTTGCAAAAAAATAATCATTTATCGCCGGGCAGCATAAGCCCGGAAATAATGTTATCGGATATCATTTTACCCTGGTTCGTAAGAACCAGGGTTTTATTTTCCTGTTTCATTAAGCCGTAATCGATCATTTTTCCTGAGAGGTTAACAACATAATCGTAACCCTCTTTATCAAACTTTTTTTCGACATAATCAAGATCTATGCCCCACATTGTCCGGAGTGAAGTCATAATATATTCATTGAACCTGGTTTTCTTATCAAGCTCTTCCCTTTCAAACAAAAGGGATCCTGAATCAATAGCCTTTACATATTTTTTAACATCCCTGACATTCCACTGCCGTGAATATCCGTTAAAAGAATGGGCTGAAGGTCCAAGTCCAAGATAACTGACCTGTTTCCAGTAATTTGAATTGTGAATTGAAAAATATCCCGGTTTCCCGAAATTTGATATCTCATAATGAATAAATCCGGCTGATAAAGCCTTTTCTATAAGCAAATGAAACTGGGCGCTGCTTTCTTCCTCATCTAACTCAGACAATATGCCCTTCTCTTTCATTTTTCCGAATACAGTTCCGGGTTCAATACTCAAATGATAGGCGGACAGATGCTTGATATCGTATGAAAGACTTATATCGAGGTTTGCCGACCAGTCGGCTGTTGTCATACCGGGAATTCCATAAATAAGGTCAATTGTGACATTCTCAAATCCCGACTTCAGGGTTTGTTCAAGTGCAGTTGCTGCCTGTGCGGCATTGTGACGCCTGTTCATCAGTTTAAGATCTGAATCCCTCCATGATTGAATTCCCAGGCTTACCCGGTTAACGCCCGAATCTTTAAGCCTCTGCAGGTAGTTCCTGTCAATATCATCGGGATTCAGTTCAATTGTTATCTCACAATTTTCATCAACCTTAAAGAGTTTTCTGATCTCGAGAATGGTTTCAATTTCCTCCGGCGATAGAACCGATGGTGTTCCTCCACCGATATAAATGGTTGAAACAGTTTCAAGCCCCAGGTATTCCCTGCGAAGACCTGCTTCCTTTATCAGGGTATCGACATAAAAACTGTTTTCTGCCTGCGCAATAATATGGTAAAAATCACAGTATGAACAGAGCTTCTTACAAAAAGGTATATGAATATATATTCCTGCCATTAGGATTTGATGAATCGTTTAAAATTATAAAGAAAATATCATTCTAATGCCTAAATTTGCGCCAAACTAATAAAATGATAAAGAAGAACAAGTTTTCGATTCTAATTTCGCTTGTCATACTCTACCTTAGTCTTGCCAGTGCTAAAACTTTTGAAAGTGCAGGATTGTTTGATATACCCTATCTCGATAAATTCGTGCACTTCGGTCTCTATTTTTTATTCATGGCAGTGATTATTCTTGAACACAGGACCTTATTTACAAATACGAGGCAGATAATTGTTGTTGCACTTATTCCTGTTCTTTTTGGTGGTTTGATGGAGCTGGCCCAGGCGGGATTTACCGACACACGAAAGGCTGATATTCTGGATATTATGTTTAACACCGCCGGAACTGCATCGGCTGTTTGCATATGGTTGTTTTATGAACCCTATTTTAAAAAGGTCAGATAAATATTTTTTTTGAACCGTCTGCGGTTTTAACCAGCTCTTCTATCGTCTTTCCCCTGAACAATTTTTCAATATCTCTCCTGAGCTTTGAAAAGTCATCATGTATCGGACATGTCTTGCTGCTTTTCTTTCCCTCAGTGCACGATCCATCATGAATAAGACAGTTTTTAAAGAGAGCTTCACCGTCAATGATTTTAACAATATCCAGCATAGTTATTGATTCCGGTTTCTTAAGAAGAGAAAATCCTCCATTAGGTCCCTTTACCGAATTCAGGATCTTATGTCTGGCCAGCTGCTGTAAGATTTTAGCCAGGAAAGGTGCCGGCAGGTTAAGATCTCCTGATATCTCTTTTATTCCGATATTATTTTTTTCGGAGTATCTGCTGGCCAGATAAACAACAGCACGTATGCCGTACCTGCATGAATTTGACAGCATATCAATACATTTTTAAGGGGATTTTATCGATTCGCCTCTTATGACGTCCTCCTTCAAATTCTGTTTCAAGGAAAGCCCTGACAATAAGCAGAGCTTCAGAGTCATTGATAAATCTGGCTGGTAAAGCACAAATATTTGCATCATTGTGTTTTCGGGCCAGACGGCTTATCTCTTCATTCCAGCACAAAGCGCTTCTAATCCCCTGATGCTTGTTGACTGTCATGTTTATTCCGTTCCCGGTACCGCAAATTGAAAATCCAAGATCAAATTCCCCGCTCGAAACTGCCTTCGCAAGTGGATGACCAAAATCGGGATAGTCATCTTTTTCCTCATAACGATAACATCCAAAGTCTTTTAATTCTGTATTGTTTTTGATCAGAAATTTCATTATTTTTTCTTTCAGGTAATAACCTGCATGATCAGAGACGATTGCTATTTTCCTGTTTTCCACTTTTTTGTTTTTTTGCTATCAATCATGTGCAAATTAATATAATTGCCCGGTTATAAGAAAATAATATGCTTTTATCTTTAATGACCCCTATCCTTAAATCAACCGGGACCCATGAGGGACTTTAAACTTATTAAATCTTGAATAAATCTGTTGATAACTGGTAAAACACATGTGATTATATTATAATATTTATCGTTTTATCAACTGTTACGGATGATTACATACTAAATTCAACTTTTAATTAAAAGTTTTAATTTAAGAAAGCCCATCTATACACTTTAAATGAACAGTAAAACTGCTATTTTTGTTTTAATACCTGTATTAATAACCAATAATTAACAGCTGTTAATTATTTGGCTAATCCATTGATATTCAAAAATGGTATGTTTTTTGAGCTGTTAAAAAGTTGTTTACTGTATAATTATTATGAAAAAAAAAAGATAAATCTGCATTTTGTTTTAACACAATTAACAGGATATTATATTCATCATAAATAATTAAAATTTTAATAGTTTATAAGAATAATATATAGCTATTGATAATTTGATAGGAAATCGTTTTTTGGATAGTATTTTTACAAGAATAATTGAATAGCTTTTTTTAATCACCCCTAAATCCCCTGAAGGGGACTTAATTGATTTGAACTTTTTATAAACCCCCTTTAGGGGGAAGGGGGTTAAAACGCATAAGCTGAGAAAAAGGAATAAATTGTAATGATAAATAGGGATAAAACTGATTACATTTCTGAGATCAACAGCCTGAAGAAAAAGAAAAATGCAATTATCCTGGCCCATTATTACCAGACAGGTGATATACAGGATATTGCTGATTTTGTTGGCGACAGTCTTGCTCTTTCCCAGAAAGCTGCATCAAATGATGCAGATATTATTCTTTTTGCCGGTGTCAGGTTTATGGCTGAAACAGCAAAAATACTATCTCCCGGTAAAAGAGTGTTTATCCCTGATATGAGTGCCGGATGTTCACTTGCTGATTCCTGCAAGGCTGAAGATTTCAGTAAATTCATTAAAGATAATCCGGGGAGGACTGTAGTTACATACGTAAATACGAATATCGACGTAAAAGCCCTCTCCGATATTATTTGCACATCTTCAAATGCAGTTCAGATAATAGAATCACTTCCTCCAGAGGAAAAGATCCTTTTCGGACCTGACAGGAATCTTGGAAATTATATTCTCAATAAAACCGGCAGGGATATTGTTGTATGGAACGGCACCTGCCATGTTCATGAAGAATTTTCGCTTGAAGCCATAATCAGACTTAAAAATGAAAATCCTGAAGCAAAAATAATTGTTCATCCTGAATGTGAACTTCCTGTGAGAATGGTTGCAGATTATATCGGCTCAACGTCTTCCCTTCTTCAATTTACAAAAAAAGATAGTTCTGCCGTTTATATTGTAGGTACTGAACCAGGCATAATACATCAGATGAAGAAAGCAAATCCTGCAAAAATTTTTATCCCTGCTCCTCCCAGAGATTCGACCTGTGGTTGCAGTGAGTGTAGTTTTATGAAACTGTTAACCGTGGAAAAAATATTTAAATGCCTCAGAGATGAAAAACCTGAGATAATTATTGATAATGAAATGCTTACGAAAGCACGTAAGCCAATAATCAGGATGATGGAAATGTCTGAAAAGCTAGGCCTGTAAAAATGAAAAAAGCAATATTTTCAATTGTTATATTATTAATAGAACTATATACATCCGGACAGACACCTCAGGATGGTTATCAGGTTTTCAAATATCCTAACGGAACGGTATCGAGCGAGGGTCTTTTCAAAAACGGCAAACCTGAAGGATTCTGGAAGAGCTATTATGTGACCAGTATAAAGAAATCGGAAGGAAAATATACAAATTTTCAGCTCGACAGCATCTGGGTATTTTTTGATCAGGCAGGGGATACGGTAAAAAAAATAAATTACCTCTTCGGCAAAAGGAACGGATATGCATATGAATATAAAAAAGAACCTTTTAAAGGTCTTTATATATTTTCAAAAGAGCTCTTTGCCGGTGACAGAAAAGAGGGAACAGCATATTTCTACTTTCCAGATGGTAAAATTCAGCAGACTATTTCTTATAATAACGGGAAAAAGGAAGGATTATCTAAGGAGCTTGACAGGAACGGGATCGTAATCACATTACTTGAATATAACAACGACTTCCTGATAAGCAGGGAACGAATCAACAGGTCCGACAGCAAAGGTTTGAAGCAGGGAGTCTGGAAGGAATTCTATCCCAGCGGAGGAGTAAAATCGGAGAAGAACTACAGGGATGATCAGCTTCACGGCTATTTCAAGGAATATGATACCAGGGGAGTACTTACGCTTACCATGCTGTACGACAGTGGTTCAATTGTAAAATCAGAAGTTGAGGATCAGCCTGATATTGAGATTGAAAACAGGTATGACCAGAATAATAAGCTGATCTATAGCGGACCATTCAGGAACAAAATCCCTGTGGGTGTTCACAGGGAATACGGAACTGACGGAAAAGTCAGGAACGCCTTCGTATATAATGATAACGGCCTTCTTATTTCTGAAGGCATTGTTGACGATGGTGGAAAGTTCAATGGAAAATGGAAAGATCTTTATCCTGATGGTAAAACACAGGCCGAAGGACAGTATACAGACAGCAGACGCTCAGGGATATGGAAATTCTATAATAATGCCGGTAAAATTGAACAGACCGGGTCGTACAATAACGGACGGCCTGATGGTCTGTGGAAATGGTACTATGAAGACGGAACCTTGCTCAGAGAAGAAGAGTATTTCCAGGGACAACGTGACGGAACTTATACCGAATATTCGGTAACGGGAGAAATTATTGCCCAGGGAGTATATACCGACGGTGAGAAAAACGGTGAATGGAAATATAAGTCAGGGGATAATACTGAAGAAGGAAAATATATAGTTGGTCTGCGCGACGGATTGTGGAAATCGTATTATCCTGACGGAAAAATTAAGTTCAAGGGTAATTATGTCCAGGGAAACCCCGATGGCCAGCTGACTTACTTTTATGAGAACGGAAGGCCTAGGGAGGAACAGTTCTTCCGGATGGGAATAAGGCAGAAAACATGGAAGAAATACGACGAGGAAGGTGTTCCTGTATTAACAATTACATACAAGGATGATATTGAGGTCAGCATAAATGGTATTAAAATAAATCTTCCTGAAAGCGATGTAAAGCTCATTAAATAGAAGGTTGCTTGTTACTAGTTACTGGTTGAATTGTCTTTAACTAGTAACAAGTAACCAGCAACTTGATTTCTTTGCAGAATAGATTATGGATGAAAAGTTCGACATAAGGAAAGAACATATTACAGAAAGTGATCCGGAATTTGAAAAACAACTCCGTCCGGTTACTTTTGATGACTTCAAAGGGCAGAAGCAGATTATAGAGAATCTCGTTGTTTTTGTCACAGCTGCGAGGCAAAGAGGCGAATCTCTCGATCATGTACTGCTTCACGGGCCTCCTGGGCTGGGAAAAACAACACTTGCAGCAATTATATCCAACGAGCTCAAGGTCAGTCTTAGGGTCACTTCCGGCCCTGTACTTGACAAGCCCGGGGATCTTGCAGGATTACTTACTAATCTTCAGGAAGGGGATGTTCTCTTTATTGATGAAATTCACAGGCTTAGCCCTGTTGTTGAGGAATATCTGTATTCTGCAATGGAAGACTTTCAGATAGATATAATGCTTGACAAAGGACCCAGTGCACGATCGGTACAACTTACACTGAATAAATTCACCCTCATAGGTGCAACAACCCGGTCCGGATTGCTCACAAGCCCGCTCAGGGCAAGATTTGGCATTACCTTTCACCTTGAATATTATGATCATGATGTTTTGACCGGGATCGTAAAAAGATCAGCCAGCATACTCAATGTAAAAATTGACAATGATGCAGCTGTTGAAATTGCAAGACGAAGCCGGGGAACTCCGAGAATTGCCAATGCTCTTCTAAGGAGGATCCGGGATTTTGCACAGGTAAGAGGTTCGGGACGGATCGATATTGACATAACCCGTTACGGGCTTAAAGCCCTGAATATCGATCAGCATGGCCTTGATGAGATGGATAACAGGATCCTGGTAGCCATTATTGACAAATTTGGAGGGGGACCTGTAGGTATCAATACAATATCAACAGCGGTGGGGGAAGAAAGCGGAACCATAGAGGAGGTGTATGAACCTTTCCTTATAAAGGAAGGTTATCTGAAACGTACTCCGCGCGGACGGGAAGCTACAGAACATGCATACAGGCATCTGGGTAAGCAATTCCACCCCGGCCAGAACGGAACGCTATTCTGAAAGCATCAAAACTCTAACCGGAAGTTATCTATATTCTTGTCAGCACATTACTGATCTTCTCAAGGCCCTTCTTATTTATAATCCTGATTTTTCTTCCGTTAAGTTCGACAAGTTTGTCGGTCTTAAATTCAGACAATAGTCTTATTACAGACTCGGTAGCTGTCCCGACAATATTGGCCAGCTCTTCGCGTGTCAGAGAAATTTTCAGAAAGTTTTGTTCATCGAGGCCGAAATCATTTACTAGAAGAAGTAGTATCTCAGCGAGTCTTTCCCGTACTGTTTTCTGAGCTATGTCGGTAATAAATGAATTTGCTTCTCCCAGCTCATGGCACGCAAGCTTCAGCAGTTCCAGAGCGTAGGAAGGATTTGATTTAATGAACGAAATCAGGATCTCGGAAGGAATGAAACAAACCTGACAATCTTCAATTACTTTGGCAGATGTACAGGCCGCCTCGTTGCTAAGGACACTCCGGTAGGCAATAATTTCACCTGCCTTCGCAAACCTGATAATCTGTTCTTTCCCGTCAAAACCAGTTTTGAAAACTTTAATGATCCCGTTGTGAATACAATAAAATCCGCTTATACGGTTTCCTTCCTGGTAAAGAACATCTCCCCGCCTGTATTGTCTGAAATCCTTCTCGAAATTGATCATCTCAACCTCTTCCGCAGTCAGGTATTTGAAGATCGAACCGGTTTCAAGAGCGCATTTATCACACAATGGAACATTCATATCATGCTGTCTCATTCTTCACTGTAACTTTAAACCAATAACAATAGCCTCAATTTTATGTTCAAACCGATCTATAAAGCTGTTTTAAACTGATCGAGAAATCTCTGATCATTTTCAAAATAGAGACGGAGGTCATTAACCTGGTATTTAAGCATAGCCGCCCGCTCGATTCCCATTCCGAAAGCAAATCCCGTATATTTTTTACTGTCAATATTGCAGGCTTCAAGCACGTTCGGATGCACCATACCACATCCAAGAACCTCCAGCCATCCGGTATACTTGCATACATTACAACCTTTTCCACCGCAGATGGCACAACTTACATCCATTTCAGCCGAGGGTTCTGTGAATGGGAAATAGGATGGACGCAGCCGTATCTGAGTTTCCTTGCCGTAAAGCTCCCTTGCAAAGAATAAAAGAGTTTGCTTCAGGTCAGCGAAAGAGACATTTTCATCAATATATAATCCTTCGATCTGATGAAAAATACAGTGAGCCCTGGCTGAAATAGCTTCATTCCTGAAGACCCTTCCGGGAGAAATAGTCCGGATAGGAGGTTTCTGACCCTGCATTACCCTTACCTGAACTGAAGATGTATGTGTCCTGAGCAGTATGTCATCAGGATTTGAATCTTCAACTGAATTCCTGAATATGTAAAATGTATCCTGCATATCCCTGGCAGGATGCTCCGGGGCAAAATTCAGCCTGGTAAATACATGATTATCATCCTCAATTTCAGGTCCCTCCGATACCGTGAAACCAATCCTTGAAAAAATATCAATTATTTCCTTTCTTACAATTGAAATTGGATGGCGCGATCCGGAAGGATATGGAAACGCAGGTCTGGTAAGGTCATTTTCACCTGCTGAATCTTCTTTTGATTCAAGCTCCTGTTTCAAAGAATTATACCTGTCCTGAGCCTTCTGCTTTAGTTCATTAAGTTTCTGACCGACATCTCTCTTAAGATCTGTTGAAATTCCCCTGAACTCCTCGAACAGTTCCGTTATGAGTCCTTTCTTACTCAGATACTTAAGGCGAAACAACTCTAGTTCCGGAAGGGAATCCACTTTAATTGAAGAGATATCCTCGAGCAGGCTTTGTATTCTGTTAATCATTTCGGTCCCGTTTAAGATCAGCTCAAGTTATTTGCTGACCAGTTTCATTTTAACAATCTTAATATCATTTAATGGCTTATCGGAGGTATTGGTCTGAGTTGCAGCAATCCTGTCGACAACCTCAATTCCTTCAATGACTTCGCCGAATACGGTATAAGTACCATCAAGACGCGGCACGCCTCCGGAATTCATATATGAATTTATCTGTTCCTGTGAGAATTTGAACTCACCGGTAGAGGTAAGGTATTCAAACATTTTCATAGATGCAAGCTCCTGTATTTCACTGTCCTGGAGAGGCTTGCCTGACAGGATGGCACTGTCGGCAGTCTCTCTTATCAGCCTGCTGAACAGAGCCTGTTTTATGTTGCTGTTGATCCTGCCTTCGATAGCTTTTACATCTGCCTCAGTTTGTTTTTTGCCCTGCACTATATAAAACTGGGTGCCTGATGAACGCATTTCCGGATTTACATCGTTTCCTTCACGCGCTGCAGCCAGAGCTCCCTTTTTATGGAAATACTCCACCCGGAATTCAGCCGGAATCGTATACCTGTCAAGCGTATCAAGCTGCTCTTTGGTCAGACCTGTCCTGGTTGCCGGATCTCCAGCCTGTATCATGAAATCCTTTATTACGCGGTGAAATGAAATCCCTTCATAGAAACCCATATTTACAAGCTTTATGAAATTATCCCTGTGCAAGGGAGTGTTGTCGTAGAGTTTTACTTTAATGTCGCCCGATGTTGTTTTAATAAGGACAATTGTATCTTTATTGTCCCCCGGAGCATTACATGACGTAAGCAGGAGAATGATCGTGAGTGCTAAAAAATGTCTGGTAGCTGTGTTCATGAAAACTAAAATTTGGTTAATAACGTTCTGCAAATCTGATGGCAAAGATATTTAACTTTGCCCGATCATAAAAGAAATGAATTTTAAATTGATTGTTTTTATAGAGCTTGCCTTTCATGGCAGGAAAGGAAATCATTCGGATTATTCCGGATTAAATTTCATAAAGTGAACGAAGTAAGGACATTAGCAAAGCAAACGGCTATATATGGTTTTGGTACAATAGTCCCTAGATTCCTGAACTATGGGATTGTAACTTTCCTGTATACAAGGATATTTACCGCAACTCAATACGGAGTTATTACTGAACTATATGCCTGGATGGTCCTGCTTCTGATAATTCTTACATATGGTATGGAAACCGGCTTTTTCAGGTTTTCGCAGAATAATGATGATTATGAAAAGGTTTACAGCACAACTCTTCTGAGCCTTCTGATAACTTCAACGGTTTTTTTGATACTCATAAATATTTTCATCGCACCAGTATCAGCAGCACTTAATTACAAGGATAATCATGACTATATACGAATGTTTGCCGCCATTGTATCGATCGATGCGTTTTCGGCAATTCCGTTCGCCAGACTAAGACGAGAAAACAGACCAATACTTTTCAGTGTAATTAAAATCGCCAATGTCATAATTACTTTGCTTGCAGTCTTGTTCCTTCTTGTTATCGCACCCGGAATATATGAAAAAAGTCATGGCTGGTTCAGACATGTATATGACCCGGGTTATGGAGTAGGTTATGTTTTTCTGGCCAACCTTATTGGCAGTGTATCAACTCTTTTAATGCTTATGCCTGTTATAATTACGAAGAAGCCGGTTTTTGACAGGGTAATTTGGACGAAGTTGATGAATTATTCTTTCCCTCTTCTTATCACCGGCCTCAGCGGATCAATAAATGATACTCTCGATAAAGTAATACTCAGGAGAATGACCGGCCAGGAAACCGGTCTTGCCACTGTTGGGGAATATGGTGCAGGTTATAAGATTGCGGTTCTGATGGCATTGTTTATTCAGATGTTCAGGTTTGCAGCAGAACCTTTTTTCTTTGAAAGGGCTAAATATGAAAATGCAAAGGAAACCTATTCATTCGTGATGAAATATTTCATTATTATTATGCTATTGGTTTACCTGGGAATTAATTTATATATATCAGGATTTCAGCTGATTATAGACAAAGATATGAGGGGAGCGATAACAGTGGTTCCAATTGTGGCGATGGGATATCTCTTTTATGGCATTTATATTAACCACAGTATCTGGTACAAGCTTAACGATCTGACAAAATTTGGAATCTATATTACGCTGATTGGTGCGGTGATCACAATACTTATAAATGTGATTTTCATCCCCGTTTACGGGTACATGGCTTCAGCATGGGCCCACGTTGCATCGTATGGCTCAATGATTATTTTATCATTTATATTTGCGGAAACCCGGTACAAGGTTGATTACGACATGAAACAATATATTCCATATTTTATCATGGCAATAATTATGGTTTCATTCGGAAGGTTTTTTAAATATCCGGGGCTTGCTGCCGAACTTGTGATTAATACAGTTTTAATTCTTATTTTTATCGGCTATGCTCAATATAAGGACAGACTGGTGAGTGTATTCCTCAGCAGGAAAAGGAGATGAAGAAACCAATACTATTATTGTTGATATTGTGTGCAGGATTGTTACAGCAATCATGCAACAAAAAATTAATACCTGGATTGAAAGCAGGCAGGGAATATGATGTGTCAGCTTTTAATTACCTCTATGTCGATGCCATAAGGCTGAAGCTCATGGGGAATCTTGGTGAGGCACTGAAGTATTTTGAGCAGTGTCTGATTCTTAACCCTGAGAGCGACGCAACATACTACCAGATGGCACAGATTGTGCTGACAAACGGGGACATTGTTAACGGGAAAAAATACATCAGAAAAGCGAGCGAGATGAAACCCGATAATCTTTGGTATAATATGCTTTTGGCCAGTATCTATCATCAGCAAAATAACCTCGACAGTGCAATAATATGTTACGAAAGGTCAGTTAAAGCTTATCCCGAAAAAGAAGATCTGCAGGTTTACCTTGCAAAACTGTATTCACTGAACAGAAATTATGATAAGGCGCGCAGCCTTCTGAACAGGCTGGATGAAAAATATGGCGTCAACGAAAGTACCACTCTTTCACTTGTTGAAAATCTTATAGCCGAAGGAAAATTCAGGGAAGCCAATGAAAAGGTTAAACAGCTTCTTGAACTCGATCGTGATAATATTGCTTTTAATGGTTACCTCGCTGCAATTTACAGGCACGAAGGAAAACCTGAAATGGCCAGGGAAGTTTACAATCAGCTGATAGAACGGAATCCTGACAACCCCGCAATTCAGTTATCTCTCTGTGAGTTTCTGTTGTCGGAAAAAAATTATACTGAATTGTTTGATCTTCTCAATGCAGTATTAATAAACAATAACATCACAAAGGAAGAAAAGATATCACTTATTGCGGAACTAATAGATAATAAGGATATTATTAAAAGTTATGGAAATAAAATGGAACTCGCCGTTATGGTTCTCGAAGCTGCTTATAAGGACGATGATCTGGTAATGCTTCTGAGACCTGAGCTCTTACAGAAAGAAGGCAAGCTTACTGAAACAGCCTCACGCCTTGAAGAGATAATAAAGCTAAATTCAGAAAATTATTATGCATGGGAAAAGCTTTTGCTTGTTTATTATGATCTCAAGGACTATGAAAAGCTTCAGAAGAGAGGTGAAATTTGTTCATCCAAATTTAACATGTCGATAATTGCAAAAATGCTCTATGCAACAGGAGCAATGGAAAATGAAAAATTTGATATTGCTCTTGAAGAGCTGCGCAAAGCTGATATACTGGCAGGCGATAACCAGCAACTGAAGCTCCAGGTTCTAACAATGCGGGCCGACGTTAATTACAGGATGAAGAATTATTCAGAAGCATTTAAGGCTTATGATGATGCTCTGAAGATGGATAACAGCGACCTGACCGTAATGAACAATTATGCCTACTACCTGGCTGAACAGAATATTCAGCTGAAGGATGCTGAACAAATGGCCAGAACAGTAATAGAAAAAGACAAAAGCAATGATACTTTTCTGGATACTTACGCCTGGGTTCTCTATAAAAGGGGTAAAGCAAGAGCCGCCGCAAAAGTAATGGAGAAAATAATTGATTCAGGAAAAAAGAACGACGCTGAATATTTTGAGCATTATGGCTATATTCTAAAGAAGATGGGTAAATGCGATGAAGCTGTAAAAAACTGGGAAGCGGCAATGATGCTCGATACAACAAAAACAAACCTAAGAAAGGAAGTAGAAAATTGCAAAAAATAGCTTACATAATCTTATATATTTCTGTAATATTCTCCGGTTGTTCCTCAACCAGGAAAGCGGGTGGCACAGGTAGCGGAGCAGGCAATACAACCATTGCCGATAAAAGTCTGGAATCAGTTTTCCGGAATAACCTGTCAAATAGTGATTTTAATATTCAAAAGGCAGAAATTACAGTTATCCAGGATAACATTTCCGTAAGGGTTATTGCGGATATTAAATTCAGAAGGCCGGACTCAATGATGATTACTATAAGATCAAGGACAGGAATTGAAGCGGGAAGGGCATTTATTTCAAAGGACACGCTGATCATAAAAGACAGGTTCAACAAAAAACTACTTGTCGGGAAGCCGGAGGCACTGGCAAAAAAATATGGGGTAGATCCATCATTTTTATTTACCGTTCTTGGCGATATTGTTGTTGCGGAAAAAGACAGGACTGTTTTATTGGAGTGCACGAAAGGAGAATTCAGGAAAGAGTATGATATTCATGGAAAAAGGGTCGAATATGTGATTGACTGTCAGCGGAAAAAACTTAAACAGACCTATTTTGAAGGTGATATCAATTCAGGAAATATAACGATAGATTTAAGCGACATAAAAAACGAAGGTAGAATTGTTTATCCAGGACAGATTGAAATAAATGATGATCTTAAATCAGTGGGAATAGTCATGGAAATAAAGAAGATTGAGAGTCCATGGAAGGGAAGGATCGGATCTATTTCAGGACAGGGATATAAGGTGATAAGGATCAGATGAAAAGGGTTTTCATATGTACACTGTTGATTTTAGGTACTCTTACAGCTGCTGTAAGCCAGACAAAGAAGGAACTGGAAGAACAGCGAAATAAGACACTGGAAGAAATTTCCTATGTTGACAATTTACTAAAGGAAACAGAAAAGGAAAAAAAGGCAAGCCTGAGCGAACTGAAGATTATCGGAAAAAAACTTAATCTGAGAGAATCGATGGTAAAGGGACTACAGGATGAAATTTTGATGTTGGGTGGCCGGATCGAGCTTAACAATCTTGCTATAAATATGATGGAAGGAGATCTTAAGGTTTTGAAACAGGATTATGAAAGAACCGTATTAAGTTCATTCAGATCGTCGAAGGGTAATTCAGAATTAGGATATATTTTATCAGCGAAGGATTTCAATCAGGGTTATAAAAGAATGAAATATCTGCAGCAGATAACAAAATTCAGAAGGCAGGAATCGGAAATAATTCTGGAATTAAAAAGCGAAATAGAGATTTCTAAGAAGAAGATGGAAGCGGACCTTTCAAGAATATCCGAATTAAAAACGAAGGAGGAGCAACAAAAATACCTTCTTCAGGGCGAACAAAACCGAAAACAATCGATCGTTAAATCGCTTAGCAGCAAAGAAACGCAGCTTCAGAAAGAACTTGAAGAGAAGAAAAGGATCGCAAAAAGGATAGAACGGGAGATTAACAAAATTATAGACGAGGAAAGAAAACGAAATGTCAAAACTGACCTGACACCGGAACAGAAGCTCATAAGTGAAGAATTCAATGAAAACAAAGGACGGTTACCATGGCCTGTAGAAAGAGGGATTATAACAAGTCATTTTGGAGTACAAAAGCACCCGGTACTAAAATATGTTACTGAAAACAACATCGATATTGAAATCACAAGTTCAGGAGCAGAATTAGTGAGATGCGTTTTCAGGGGTATTGTAGCCAAGGTGTTTTCAATACCTGGTGCAAACATGACCGTAATGATTAGCCATGGTAAATATTTCACGGTTTATCTGAATATTGTGAATGTTAAAGTTAAGCAGGGAGATAAGGTTGAAACAAAGCAGGAAATAGGAAAAGTCTTCAGTGATGGTGAAAATGGGGACAAGGCAATAATGAAGTTTATGATATGGGAGGGAAAGGTAAATTTGGATCCGGAATTGTGGATTTCAAAAAAAAATTAGAAATTGCATAACTTTTGCAGATGAAATTGAAAAATTGCAGCGGAATGGCTAAAATGTACAAAAGAATAAAAGTGGAATCCAGGATGAGCAACCTGAGGATTATTGAGAATGCGATCGATGAAATAACAGGATCGATCGGCATCAATCAGGATAACTATGGAAAAATCCTGGTAGCCGCACTGGAAGCTGTTAATAATGCAATCAAACACGGAAATAAAGATAACCCGCTAAAACTTGTAGATGTTGAGATTGAATATGACAAAGATGAATTGAGAATTACAGTTACTGACGAAGGGGAAGGATTTAATCCCTCGGGGATTCCTGATCCTACGATGCCGGAGAATATAGAGGAACTTAGCGGACGAGGCGTTTTCCTGATGACAAAGCTTTCGGATTCAATTACATTCAATGATAAAGGTAATAGTGTTACAATGAGTTTTAAGGAGGTAACTAATTGAGCGTAAAGATTCATTATGACCAGATAAAGTACAGGATTCATAAAACATCGGAAATCAAAGGATTTCTTGAGAAGGTCATCACGGATGAGAACAAAACGCCGGGTGACCTTGTTTTTATTCTTACAAACGATGAAACTTTGATGGAAATCAACAGGAAATTCCTTAAACATGATTACTATACTGATGTAATTACTTTTGATTATTCTACCGAGGGAGCAGTGAATGGGGAAATATACATGAGCATTGATACTATCAGGAATAATGCATTAAGTTATCAATCAGGATTTAAGGAGGAACTGTTCAGAGTTATGATTCACGGTGTACTTCATTTATGCGGATACAGGGATAAAGGGAAAGAGGAAAGAAAAAGAATGTTCAGCAGACAGGAGAAAAAGTTGAAGGAATTTGAAAGAATGTCAAAATGAGCTTCAATTATGATATTATAGTTGTTGGTGGCGGACATGCAGGTTGTGAAGCTGCACATTCTGCTGCAAAAATGGGTGCCAGAACTTTGTTAGTAACCATGGACATGACCAAGCTTGCACAGATGTCATGCAATCCGGCAATGGGAGGCATAGCAAAGGGCCAGATAATCAGGGAAATAGATGCACTTGGGGGGATGAGCGGGATTGTGACTGACCGGAGTATGATTCAGTTCAGAATGCTGAACAGATCAAAAGGTCCGGCAATGTGGAGTCCCCGTGCACAATGTGACAGGCAAAGATTCAGTATTGAATGGAGGAAAATACTGGAGAAAACTGATAATCTGCACATATGGCAGGAACAGGCGAGGAGGATATTGATAGAAGATGATAGGGCTGCCGGAGTGGAAACAAGTTTTGGAACAAAGTTTCATAGCAGTGCCGTTATACTTACAAATGGAACTTTTTTAAATGGTTTAATGCATGTTGGGTTTAAAAATATAAAAGGAGGAAGATCCGGAGATGAAGCTTCAACCGGTCTTAGCGAACAGTTGAAGGAAATGGGTTTTTTAGTGGAGAGACTTAAGACAGGAACAAGCGCCAGGATTGACGGAAGAACGATTGATTTCTCGTTGATGACCGAACAAAAGGGGGATGAAGAGGGAAGAACATTTTCATATCTGAACACTGGAATACAGACGGAGAAACAGATGAGTTGTTTTATAACCCACACAAACGAAGACGTGCATGAGGAACTCAGAAAAGGATTGGAATACAGCCCGCTTTTTACGGGACGAATAAAAGGTCGAGGACCTAGATATTGTCCGAGCATTGAAGATAAAATTGTAACATTTAAAGAAAGGGAAGCACATCAGCTTTTTCTTGAACCGGAAGGAAGAGAAACAACAGAATACTACATTAATGGATTCTCAAGCAGTCTTCCGCTTGAAATTCAGTTGAAAGCACTACGAAAAGTTAAAGGATTAGAAAATGTTGAAATATTCAGACCGGGCTATGCAATTGAATATGATTTTTTCCAGCCAACCCAGCTTAAGCACACTCTTGAAACAAAAAAAATTAAAGGTCTGTACTTTGCCGGACAGATAAACGGAACTACAGGATATGAGGAAGCTGGAGCACAGGGGTTGATGGCAGGGATCAATGCTGTGTTAAAGTTAAAGGGAAAAGAAAAATTGGTTCTTGGAAGAGATGAATCATATATTGGAGTTTTGATCGACGACCTGGTAACGAAAGGTATAGATGAACCCTATCGAATGTTTACAGCGAGGGCTGAGTACAGAATTTTACTTAGACAGGATAATGCAGATGAACGGTTAACAAGGAAGGGCTTTGAAATAAGTCTGGCGGGAAGGGAAAGAGTAGATAGATTGGAACAAAAGGAAAAACTGGTCGAAAATATTATAACATTACTCGAAGGAACAAGTTTAGAGCCAGGGAGAATAAATAAGTTACTTGATGAAGCAGGGACAAGTAATGTCCGGCAAAAGGTAAAAGCAATTTCGATTGCTTTACGTCCGCAGATAAATCTTAAAGAACTATTGAATGCAATAGGAGGTAAAGAGATGATTGAGTTATCGGAAAGCGATATTCTGGATGAAGT
>CAZCQC010000134.1:0-3692 GCA_964500155.1 uncultured Rikenellaceae bacterium
AAGTAAAAACTGCATACTGATTTTTATTTTAATGAACTCTATTTGCCAAATTTAATCAATAATCAATTGCCATCTGTTTTAACCTACAGATTTTATGAGCCTCCTATTCAGGGGATTTACGCCCGAAATATTGTTGGGCTAAAGCCCAAAGCAGAGGGGGATGTCACTTACCGTTGGCTGAAGCCAACGGCAACTGAACCTGGAGCAAGATAAATTCAATTTTCGTCTGCTTTAGCTGACGGATACTGAAACTTTCTCTTATTCAGGGGACTTTAGTCCCTTGTTTTTAGGAAAAGCAAAAAGTTTTTTGCTTAAAATAAAAAGTGACCCTATTTTAACAAACCTCATTCATTGCTTATATTTGCTACCAGGATAACAAATTAACAAATTGTTGAGAACAAGGTGCAACAAGCACCTGGTTACCTGAAATAATTACAATGTTGGATCTCAGATCAATATTCAACCCTTTCAACTTTTTTAAGGACCTTAAAAGGAAAGATCATAAACCTGTTTTTGGTGCGCTCGATATTTTCAAATATATAGGTCCTGGGTTGCTGGTAACGGTTGGATTTATTGATCCGGGCAACTGGGCAGCAAATATTGCAACAGGATCCGAGTATGGGTATACACTCCTGTGGGTCGTTACTCTTTCCACACTGATGCTGATAATTCTTCAGCATAACGTTGCCCATCTGGGAATTGCAACCGGTCTCTGTTTGTCTGAAGCTGCTTCAATACATATAAAACCGGTGATCTCCAGGCCGATTCTTTACTTTGCTGTGTTAGCATCAGTCTCCACTTCGCTTGCAGAAATTCTTGGAGGGGCGATTGCTCTTGAGATGCTTTTTGACGTGCCTGTCAGGTTAGGAGCCGCTCTGGTAACCATTTTCGTACTGATAATGATCCTGACACACTCCTATCAGAAAATTGAAAAATGGATAATTGGTTTTGTTTCATTGATTGGCCTCTCTTTTCTGTATGAAATTTTTCTTGTTGATGTTGACTGGGTTGCCGCAGGACTTGCATGGGTAAAACCATCAATACCTCATGGATCAATGTTACTGCTTATGAGTGTTCTTGGTGCTGTTGTGATGCCTCATAATCTTTTTCTTCATTCTGAGATCATTCAGAGCCGGCAATGGAACCTGCAGGATGAAAAGATCATAAAGAAACAATTGAAATTTGAGTTTGCGGATACACTTCTTTCAATGATCATCGGCTGGGCTATCAACAGCGCAATGATAATTCTTGCTGCCACTACATTCTTTAACAACAATATTATTGTGGATGAACTTCAGCAGGCCGAAAGTCTGTTAAGGCCTCTGCTTGGAAACAATGCTTCGGTGGTATTTGCCCTTGCGCTACTTTTTTCAGGTGTGGCATCATCCATTACTTCGGCGATGGCTGGCGGATCAATAGTCTCAGGTATCTCCGGCGAACCTTACGACATAAAAGATAACCATACAAGATGGGGAGTACTTATCTCTCTGTTGGGTGCCCTTATAATCATTTTTTTCATTGGAGATCCCTTTAAAGGACTGATCCTGTCACAGGTATTCTTAAGCATACAGCTCCCGTTTACTGTGGCCATCCAGGTTTATCTTACATCGTCGAAAAAAGTGATGGGAAAGTATGCCAACGGTAATTTCCTGAAAATCACCCTATTGATCATTGCAGCATTTGTAACTTATCTCAATCTCAGGCTGCTGTTTTCTCTGGTTTTCAATTAATCATATTCAAAGATGCAATCATGGAGCTGAAAAAATATAGAACAGGTATCGTCCTAAGTGGTGGTGGAGCTAGGGGATTTGCACATCTGGGTGTTCTGAAGGCACTCAATGATGCAGGTATTTTTCCTGATGTAATAGCCGGAACCAGCGCAGGAGCCCTGGTAGGTGTTTTGTATGCTGACGGACACACTCCTGAAGAGATACTTAAGATGATGAATGCAACAAGTTCGCTGCATTATGTGAGGCCCACAGTTCCACGTGAAGGCCTGCTTCAGATATCGGGAATTGAGAAAATTCTGGTTGACAATCTGAGGGCTAAAAAGTTTGAGGATCTGAAAATACCTCTTTTTGTTACCGCAACGGATCTTAATAATGGTGTGGCAGAATATTTTTATTCAGGTGAATTGCTGAGACCCGTGATTGCCTCGGCCAGCATTCCGGTACTTTTTAAGCCGGTCATAATTAACAAAATCCATTATGTTGACGGCGGAGTGCTCGACAATATGCCGATCAAACCCCTTGAAGGGAAATGTGATTTTATAATAGGATCATTTGTAAATCCTACCGGGTATGAAAAAACCGTAACGAGTATGGTCCAAATAGCTGAACGATCATTTATGCTTAATATGGCCAAGGAGCTTGATTATAAAGCAAAGAAATTTGATGTTTTCATAGCGCCTCCCGAGTTGAAAAATTATAAGATACTTGATCCGGAAAAAGCGCTTGAGGTATTTGATATCGGCTATAATGCAACAAAAAACAAGCTGAGGGAACCTGAGATACAGAAGCTTTTATCCACTCTTGTTTCACCCCCAACCCCCTAAAGGGGGCTTAAATTTTGTTGTATTTCAACCTCCCGCCAGCTGGCGGGGCTGAGGGGCGGATCAGGGAATATAGCTTTTTGATCTCAATCTCCCAAAGTGAATCATCAGGTGTCTCCAGAATTAGAGGTATATTATCAAATCTGCTGTCGTTAACAACGAATGAAAATGTATCCTCCCCCAGGAACCCTGTTCCAATGTTCTCATGTCTGTCGACCCTGGTGCCGAAATCTTTCTTTGTATCATTAAGATGCATCCCTTTAAGATACTGAAACCCTATGATATTGCCAAATTTTTCAAATGTTTCTCCGAATCCTGCCTCCGTTTTTACATCGTAACCCGATGTGAATGCGTGACAGGTATCAATGCAAACACCGACTCTCGATTTATCCTCAACCCTGTCAATTATAAACCTTATCTGTTCGAATGTATGACCCAGATTGGTTCCCTGCCCTGCAGTATTTTCAATTACAGCTGAAACACCTTTTGTTTTTTCAAGGGTGATATTCAGCGATTCGGCAATTCTTGCAAGACATTCTTCAATGCTGATCTGATTAAGATGACTGCCCGGGTGAAAATTGAGTCTGTCGAGTCCAAGAAGCTCGCAACGTTTCACCTCATCAAGAAATGAAGCCCTTGATTTTTCAAGAGGTTCTTTTTCGGGGTGTCCCAGATTTATAAGGTAGCTGTCGTGAGGGAGAATCTGAAATGGCCTGTAATTAAGCTTCTCGCAGTTTTCCCTGAAAGCGGTTATGCTGGTTTTTGAAAGAGGGCTGGAAAACCATTGTCTCTGATTTTTAGTAAACAATGCAAAAGCTTTTGCACCGATTGCATCAGCGTTCACCGGTGCATTTTGAACTCCTCCCTCTGCACTAACATGAGCTCCGATGTATTTCATAGTTTAATTATAATAACTTGTTCCGTCCCAGCAATGGGTACATAATTTTTCCTTTGGCAGGCCAATGGCTTCAACAAGGTCATCAAGCCGCTGGTACATAAGAGTGTCGAGATCGAGAGTTTCAGCAATTTTTGCCACCATAATTTTATATTTTTCTGAATCGGGGTCAGAAAACTCCCTTAAATCTGCTGAATCGCCCTCAAGCTGAAAAACAGCTTTCCGGCCTGCCAGCTCAAGAGGAGT
>CAZCQC010000135.1:0-5830 GCA_964500155.1 uncultured Rikenellaceae bacterium
GCGACCGCGCAGAGCGTGCCCATGGAGCCGAAGACGATGAAGATGATTTTCCGGACGTTGATGCCGCTGAGCTCCGCGGCTTCGGGGTTGCCGCCGATGGCGTAGATGTGCCGCCCCAGCACGGTGCGGGTCATCACGAAATGGTAGATCCCCACGACCGCGAGGACGATCACCACGGTCCAGGACATCCCGTTGTAGCCGGAGAGCACCCACGTGATGAGCCCGATGACGACGGAGAGCAGCACGAGCTGGATCGCGAAGAGGTCGGGAGGAAGGACCTCGAAATGGTACGCCTGCTTCGCCGTGCGGCTCCGCGCCTGGCTCACGATCATCCAGACGATGGCGACGAGCCCGATGACGAGGGTCAGCTTGTGGACCCCGGGGAGGAACGTCGTCGCCGCGGGGAACACGTCGGGTATGTACCCATTGCCGAGGGCGTTGAAGATGTCGTCGTTGATCTTGATCGTCCCCGACCGGTTGGTGATAAGGAGGAGCGCCCCGCGGTAGATGAGCCAGCCGGCGAGCGACGCCACGAACGACGGGATCCCGAGACGCGCCACCGGGAACGCCGTGACCAGGCCCGCCGCGAGCCCGATGACCAGGACGAGGGGGATGGTGAGATACACCGGCAGCTTCCAGTAGACCATCGCCACTGCCGCAACGGCGCCGAGAAACCCCGAGAGGAACCCGACGGACAGGTCGATGTGCCGTATGACGATGACGAGGGTCATCCCGACGGCGAGGACCGCGATGTAGCCGGCCTGGTTCAGGAGGTTGCTGATGTTGCGCGAGGAGATGAACAGGCCCTGCGTCATGATCGTGAAGATCACGATGATGACGACGAGCGCGATGTACATCCCGTACTCGCGGATGTTCTGACGCATGATCTTCGACAGATCCTTCGATGTCACGACGGGCCTCCTAGCGCGTTGCCAGCTCCATGATTTTTTCCTGCGTCGCTTCCTTCACGGGCAGCTCTCCGGTGATCCTTCCCGAGGAGATCACGTAGACACGGTCGCTCATGCCGAGGACCTCCGGCAGCTCGGAGGAGATCATGATGATGCTGATCCCCTCGGATGCCAGGCGGTTCATGATCTGGTAGATCTCGTATTTCGCGCCGACGTCGATGCCGCGCGTCGGCTCGTCCAGGATGAGGACCTGCGGCTTCACGAAGAGCCACTTGGCCACGGAGACCTTCTGCTGGTTCCCGCCGCTCAGGTTGTACACCTTCTGCTCGAGGCTCGGCGTCCTGATGGTGAGCGCCGTCTTGTACGCGTCGGCGGCCTTCACCTCGGCATTGTCGTCCATGATGCCCCGCCGCGAGATCGCCTTCAGATTTGCGAGGGTGATGTTCTGCTTCACGTCCTGGATCAGGATCAGGCCATTGGCCTTCCGGTCCTCCGTCGCGTACGCGACGCCGTCCGCGATGGCGTCGTGGGGGTGGTGGTAGTGCACGGGGACGCCGCGGACGAACAGGTCCCCGGTCACACGGTAGCTGTCCGGATTTCCGAAGATGCTGCGGGCGAGCTCGGTGCGGCCCGAGCCCATGAGGCCGGCGAAACCGACGATCTCGCCCTTACGCACCGTGAAGGAGACATCCTGCAGCACACTGCGCCCGGCCTTCAGATTGAATGCGGTCCATCCCCTGACGCTGAGGACTTCCTCGTCGACCACGGCGTGGGTGCGGGGAGGGTACACGTTGTCGATCTCCCGACCGACCATGTTCTTGATGAGCACCGCTTCGCTCACCTCGCCCTTGCGGACGTCGAGGGTGCAGATGGTCTGGCCGTCGCGGAGCACCGTCACCATGTCGGCGACCTTGATCACCTCCCTCAGCTTGTGGGTGATGAGGACGCAGGTGACCCCCTGCTTCTTCAGCTCTCTGAGAAGAGCAAAGAGGTTGTCGCAGTCATCTTCGTTCAGGGCGGCCGTGGGCTCGTCGAGAACCAGCAGCTTGACGTTGCGGCTCATCGCCTTTGCGATTTCGACGAGCTGCTGCTTGCCGACGCCGAGATCCTTCACGAGCGTGTCGGGGCTCACGTCGAGCCTGACCTTGCCGAGCATCTCGGTGGCCTGCTTGATCGTTTCGTTCCAGTCCACCGTGATCCCGCGCCGGATCTCGTGGCCGAGGAAGATGTTCTCGTACACGGTCATCTCGGGCACGAGGGCGAGCTCCTGGTAGATGATGGCGATGCCGGCCTTCTCGCTGTCGGCGATGTCGTGGAATACCTGGGTCCGCCCGTCGAAGACGATGTCACCCGTGTACTCGCCCCAGGGGTGGACGCCGCTCAGGACCTTCATGAGGGTGGATTTACCGGCGCCGTTCTCACCCACGAGGCAATGGATCTCCCGGGGGGCCACGGAAAACGTCACGTCGCTGAGGGCCCTCACGCCGGGGAAGATCTTCGTGATGTTCTTCATCGAAAGAATGGGCGTGCTCATGGTGGCTCCCCGTGGCGAGAACTAAGGAGACGGCGGGCTCGTCGCCCGCCGTCTCGATTGTATGACTCGAAGAGGAGTATACGCGCTTACTTCAGTCCCGTGAAGGCGCTCGCGGGATAATAGCCGGAGTCGACGATCGCGGCTTTCACGTTGTCCTGCGTGACGGAGACGATGGCCGACGGCTTCGCCGGGACATCGATCTTGCCGTTGTTGTAGGTGTGGGTCTGCGGCGGGACCTTGCCCTGGAGGTACAGGGTGGCCACGCTGATGGCGTCGGCGACGAGCGTGCGCACGTCCTTCAGGACCGTCATGGACTGCTTGCCGTCGATGATGTACTGGATGGACGCCTTGTCGGCATCCTGGCCCGTCGTGTAGTACTTCGTCACGGCCTTGTCAGCCGCGAACGCGTCACCGATCGCGCGGCCGGTCTGATCGTTCGGGGACAGCACGTAGAAGACGCCCTTGTCGGCGTCCTTGGCCGCCGTCAGGTTCGACTCGGCGATATTCTTCGCGTCGGAGGGCGACCAGTTGGTGGTCACCTGCCCGATGATCGTCGCCATTTCCTCGCGGGTGAGCTTGGGCTTGGCCTGGAGGGCGACGGCGGCGCTCGAGTTGACGATCCTGAAGGTGCCGTCGGCGATCTTGGGCTGGAGCACGCCCCAGGCGCCTTCGAAGAAGATGAACGCGTTGTTGTCGGCGGCCGAGCCGGCGTAGAGGTACAGGTGATTCCCCTGGCCGGTGGCCTTGCTGACGAGGTACTGGGCCCACGCCGCGCCGACCGCCACGCTGTCGAAGGTCACGTAGTAGTCGACGGCCGCGGTGTCGCGGATCAGGCGGTCGTACGAAATGACCTTGATCCCCGCCTTGCGCGCTGCGTCCGCCGCTGCGGCAGCCGCTGATCCGTCCACGGGGCAGATGATGATGGCCTTCGCGCCCTTGGAAATCAGGGCTTCGACGTTCGCCTTTTCCTTCGCGGAATCCTTCTCGCTGAAGAGGATCTGGACGTTGAACCCGGCCTTGGTAAAGGCGTCGCGGAACCGCGTCTCGTCCTGCGTCCACCGCTCCTCATCCTTGGTTGGCAGGATGACGCCGACGGACATCTTGGAGTCGCCGCCCTGTTTCCCCATGGCGAAAATCGTGGACGGGATGAGAAGCACCGAGAGAATGATCAGGACCAATACGAACCGTTTCATATTTGAGGCCTCCTAATAGAGGAGGGATGCAATAGATGTGCCAATGATCGCACTGGTTTCTGAGATATATTTATATGTATAGTATATAAATACGATCAAGCACCGAATGCTTGCATTGTATTGTCGATCCAATTGGATAGGGAACGAAACACCACGGGCCGAGATCAGGCGAAATGCGGATATATCCGTTACCAGGGGGTGTCAACCATTGTTTCGCCAATGAACCAGTCCGGCGCGGTGAGCGGGGGGGGGTTACCGGGCCTCAGGCAGTCGCTTCCGCCAGCGGTCCTGCGACAGGAATGCTTCCAGCATCAGCCGCTTCTGGGTTTCCGGCGCGCCGATGGCCGCGCCATCGCCGTAGTCCGCGAGCACGAACCCGCCGGCATCCGTGGCCCAGGTATCGAGAAGGACGCCGGCCTCGCGGCGGATCTCCTCCGGTGTCCCGCGGGGAAGGGTCTTCTGGATGTCGCACAGCGACGAGAAGCAGACTTTTCCCGCGAACGCCCTGCCGATCTCCTCGATGCCGAGGGCCCGCGGCTGCTGCAGGTCGAGGACGTTCACCCCGATCTCGACGAGGCTCGGGATGATGGCGTTCACCCGGCCGCACGAGTGCATCCAGACGTGCCACCCGGCCCTGTGGCAGGCCTCGAAGATCCGCCGGTAGCGCGGCATGAAGAACTCGCGCCACAGCCGCGGATCGATGAAGAGCGCCGACTCGGTGCCCCAGTCGTCCGTGAATCCAAGGGCGTCGATCATGCTCGGAAACCGCCGCGACACCCCCTCGATGATCCCGAGGTCGAACTCCACGATCCGGTCCGCGAGCTCCCCGGCCCGTCCGCGCTCTAGGGCCAGGTCCATAAGGGTGTTCTGGAACCCGCGGAGGCTGTGCATGCGCTCGAAGAGCAGCATGAAGATGTCGGTGATCCGGTAGCGGCCCCCGGATCCCTCGAACCGGGCTTCCATGCCCTCGTAGAAGGAAGGATCTGAAGGGTCGGGCCACTGGAAAGACGCTGCCGCGTCCCAGCTTTCGAGCGGATGTCCTTTGACCTGGCCCATGTTCCTGGCCTCCGAACGGACCCAGAGGCACCCCCACTCGTCGAGGGTCTGGCGGTACCCGTGATCGCCGGTGCCGATCTGGTTCCAGCGCACCGTGTGCGTATCGTCCAGCCCCAGCGACGGGAACCGTAGCGGGAGACGCTCCGGTCTCTGGAACTCGACGGCGCGGATCATGTTCTCCCTGGCGTCCACCAGCTGCTCCCTGCCTTCGCGGGATGGTATCACCATCGCGCCACCCTTGCCGAGCTGATCCCCTGCGCTCTACCCTTCCGGCATGCCGATGACGGCACGAGCGAGGATCGAGGCGCAGATCGGCCACCGGGAGACGGACTTCGTCCCCTTCGCCAAGCTCGCCTTCGAGGGCGACGTGGCCGAGCGGCTCGACGCCGGCTTCGGCGGCACCGGCTGGCGGCGGACCGTCGACGCCCTCAACCATATCCACGACATCACCGAAGAGGCTCCGCTCCAGGAGTGGCGGGAGCCGTCGCCGGGGAAGGCGGGCACGGGCGGCCTTCGCACCGACCTCTTCGGCTCCGCCTGGCGGACGGACACGCGGCCTCCTCACCTCGTGCAGCCGGCTCTCCGGGAGCCCAGCCTCACGGGGTTCCGCTTTCCCCGTGCCGATGAGTTCTTTCCTCCGGGTTGGAGCGACGGTGCGCTCGGGGCGATCGAGCGCTGGAACGGTCACTTCCTCGTCGCCGGTGCGGGGGCGGGCTTCTTCGAACGCGCGTGGGTGGTACGGGGATTCGAGGAGGCGCTCACGGACAGCGCCGTGGAACCCGCGTTCTACGAGTGCCTCCTGGACGAGCTCGCCGAGCTCGAGTCCGGCATACTGTCGAGGCTCCTGGAGCTTCCCGTCCAGGGGATCATGTTCGCCGACGACTGGGCGGACCAGCGCGGGATTCTCCTGGGCCGCGAGCGGTGGCAGCGGCTCGTCCTGCGCCGTCAGGCTGCGCTCTACGACACGGTGCGCAGGTGCGGGAAGCGCGTCCTCAGCTACTGCTGCGGCAACGTGCGCGACATCGTCCCCGATCTCGTCGATGCCGGCCTGGAAGTGCTGCAGAGCATCCAGCCCGAGGCAATGGATCCGTACGTCCTGAAACGGGAGTTCGGCGGCTCGCTCTGTCTCTGGGGCGGTC
>CAZCQC010000136.1:0-4997 GCA_964500155.1 uncultured Rikenellaceae bacterium
TCTTCCTTTTCTGTACCCGGAGCCGGGATCGAACCGGCACAGCATCGCTGCCACTGGTGTTTGAGACCAGCGCGTCTACCAATTCCGCCATCCGGGCATAAATGTCATGCGGTTATGCAGTTATGCAGTCTGCGAAAATAAGATATTTTTTCAACTTACACTTTAATATTTTGCCTTTAAGCCTTTATGCCGTTGCGCCGTTACGCCATCCCCGACCATTTTGCGGATCGCATTCACGATACTGTCAGTATCAAACCCGCATTCCCTAATGAGTTCTTCCTGAGTGCCATGTTCAACAAAATAATCGGGTATTCCGAGCCGCTTTATTTCCGCATTGTACCCGTTATCACACATGAATTCAATTAAAGCGCTTCCCAGCCCTCCTTTTAGTATGCCATCCTCCACGGTCATGATCCTGTGGAATCTTTTAAATACCGAATGGAGAGCTTCAGTATCAAGAGGGGCAAGAAACCTCATGTCGTAGTGCGTAAATGAAATTCCTTCACCTGCCAGAACTGATGCCGCCTGCATAATAAAATTTCCCGGATGTCCTATACTCAGTACTGCCAGATCTTTTCCTTCGCTTACCAGCCTTGCCTTCCCGATCTCAATTTCGGTGAAAGGTTTCTGCCAGTCACCGATCAGACCTGGCCCTTTCGGATAACGAATTGAAAAGGCTCCCTTTATTTTATCAAGCTGGGCTGTGTAAAGGAGATTTCTAAGCTCCAGGCTGTTCATCGGCGCAGAAACGATAATATTGGGAATTGAACGCATGAATGCCAGATCAAAAAATCCGTGATGCGTTGCTCCATCAGTCCCTACAAGACCACCGCGGTCGATACAGAATATAACATGAAGATTCTGGAGAGCCACATCATGGATCACCTGGTCGTATGCTCTCTGAATGAAAGAAGAGTAAATATTGCAATATGGGATCAACCCCTGTGTTGCAAGTCCGGCTGAAAAAGTAACTGCATGTTGTTCAGCTATTCCCACGTCAAAAACCCTGTCAGGGATCTCATGCTTCATAATGCATAAGGAACATCCTGTTGTCATGGCCGGAGTGATGCCTGCTATCCTGCCATTATTACGCGCCAGTTCAAGGATTGTATTTCCAAAAACTTCCTGGTATGTTGCCGTTACTCCCGGGTCGGCCGATTTCAGGATAACGCCTGTATTCTTGTCAAACTTTCCGGGTGCATGAAAAACGGTTTTGTTCTCTTCTGCCTGTTTGAATCCCTTCCCCTTGACAGTAAGACAATGCAATAATTTTGGACCGGGGATCCTTTTAAGGTCCTTGAGAATATCAACAAGATGAAGTATGTCATGACCATCGACCGGACCGAAGTATCTGAAATTCATACCCTCAAATAAATTGCTCCTGTCGAGAAGGGTGCTCTTAAATCCGGCTTCAACCTGGCTTGCAAGAGTTCTTGCATTGGGTCCGATTTTACCGAATCTGCCAAGGAAATTCCAGACCTTGTTACGGAAACGGTTATATGTCCTGCTGGTCGTGATATCAATAAGGTACTCTTTCAAAGCTCCGACGTTCGGATCGATGGCAATGTTGTTATCGTTAAGTACCACGAGGATATCGGACTTTGCAATCCCGGCATTGTTAAGCCCTTCAAAAGCCTGACCGGCAGTCATTGCTCCGTCGCCAATAACTGCCACAACATGTCGGTTTTCGCCTTTCTGTTTTGAAGCTACCGCCATCCCAAGGGCAGCGGAGATAGATGTCGAGGAATGGCCTGTGCCGAAAGCGTCATATTCGCTTTCAGACATTTTTGGAAACCCACTGATTCCTCCGTAGGTCCGGTTGGTGGAAAACCTGTCCCTTCTGCCGGTAAGTATCTTGTGTCCGTAGGCCTGATGTCCCACATCCCAGATTATTTTGTCATATGGAGTGTTGAAAACATAATGGAGCGCAACAGTAAGCTCAACAACACCCAGGCTTGCTCCAAGATGCCCGGGATTCTTGCTGACCATCTCAATAATGAACTGCCTTAACTCCGCACTCACCTTTATAAGATCATTCGGATTTAGTTTCCTGAGATCCTCAGGTGATGATATGTTAAGCAGAAGATTCTCCTCCCGGTTCATTATAGAAACATGTAAAAAAAGCGTTTTGCAAATATAACAATTATTATTCCCTTATGTTTGCTGAGGCTTACAGCAGATTTTCTTATTTTTGTGCGGAAAGATAAAATCTAAATCCTACTCTGACCATGAATAAATCATTAGCTGTAACTCTTGTTGCTATACTGCCGGTTATCTTTATGGTTTCCTGCGTTCCGGGCAAAAAGTTCAGGGAAGTCCAGAATACAAGCAGGCAGAATATGATCGATCGCGATGACTTCAAGGCTGAGAATTTAAGCCTCTCAATGCAAAACAGGGAAATAGAATCGAAGATCTCATCACTCGAAAAAGAGATGAGCAAGTCAAGACAGGATCTGACCCTTGCTGAGATTGATCGTAATAAGGCAAAAGATGAATTGAACATAATCTCCGAAAGGTATAATAGTCTGCAGAATGCTCAGGAGGAACTGATCAGGGGCAATGTAAGCGAAACCAAAAAACTTCTTGCGGAACTGCAGGCAGCACAGGTCAACCTCCGGCAGAAAGAAGATATAATGCGGCAGCTTGAACAGTCGATGGATCTGAAAAAGGTATCCCTCGACGAACTTACACTTGAGCTCGAAAAGAAGAATTCAAGACTTGCAGAGCTTGAAAAGATACTTGATGCCCAGAAGAAGCTGGTTTCGGATCTGAAAAACAAGGTGTCGGAGGCTCTTCTTGGATTTGAGAATAACGGACTTACCGTTACAAATAAAAACGGGAAAGTATATGTTTCACTCGAGGAGAAACTCCTGTTTAAATCAGCGAGCTGGGATATTGATGCAAACGGCAGGAACGCCTTAAGGAAACTGGCCGGTGTCCTGGAGAAAAATCCTAATATCCAGGTCACTATAGAGGGGCATACTGATAACGTTCCTTATAATCCGGGCAGCGGACAACTGAAGGATAACTGGGACCTGAGTGTCAAAAGAGCTACAACAGTTGTAAGGGTTCTGCTTGAAGATTCAAAGATTAAACCAGGCCGGTTGACTGCTGCCGGAAGAAGCGAATACGTACCTGTTGAAGCGGTTGATACACCGGAAGCCAGGCAGAAAAACAGAAGGACCGAGATCGTCCTTACTCCCGACCTTTCAGAATTGTATATACTTATTAATGAATACTAGGGTTTTCGGAAAATTCCTGCAACCTGACTTTCATGTTCTTAATGGCCTGCAGAAGGTTCTCCTCGGGTTTCAGGAATTCCTGGTTTTCCCAGAATACAGGATCATAACTGGTTATGGTCTTTGAGAAGACAGAATGAACCGGAGCCAGTTCTTCCCTTTCAAACCTTGTCACATTAGAAAGACTCATGCTTGTGAAAGCCATTTCAAAAAATACATCAAACTGAGTGTTGAAGATTTTTCTCTTCTGCCTGGATTCAAACTCAAGATCACCCCTGACATGGCTGAGGTAATATCTATCATCTACTTTACGGTAACTAACTGAATATTTCACCGAGACAGGCCAGGTAGTGAAATCTCTTGACGGATTTGAAATAAAAGTCCCTTTCATTTTTTTCAGATAAGCCGGATTGATTTCGAAATCGGCCTTAAGCAGGGCAAAATCGGTTGTATTAATAAACACTGATCCTCTGAACATTGGCAACTCAACTCCTTCTTTCTGACCAAATTCAATTTCAAATGCCGATTCTTCATCAAAAGAGACAATATCAGTCAGCCTGTAACTGTAATCCTCCATATCTTCACCAGAAATAAAGTCGAAAGTGTTTTTTATACCGTCAAGCTGCAGGCACGTGCTTAGACCAGCCTTCAGTCTTACGGTTATCGAATCGCTGACGTTTACATTTTCAATTTTCCGGCTCTTAAGTATTTTGATCTGGTCGCTCATCAGAGTACCGGTATAGGCGCTCTTATATATCTGAAGGATCGCCTCGGAATAGGTCTGAAGCTCCTTCCTTCTGAGTACGCCCTCCCTGTAAAAAGCGGTCATCCGGGCTGGTGTTTTTCCATAATTTCCAGGTATTCTGGAGCGCGTCTTGTTAATTATCTCCCAGGGTATCTGATTTTTGATTATAATCTCAGGTATTGAGATAAACTCTCTTCTCATTTCTATCCTGAAATTGTTTCCAAGTGATTGCCGCACAGGTATCTCCCTTGCATAAAAACCCAGGTAGGAGACAACTAAGGTGTCGCTGTAATTATCAGGGTGAATTCTAAATCCGAATTCCCCGCTGCTGTTCGAAACTGTTCCCGCTCCCTCATGTTTGAGCCCTATCGTTGCGTAGGGAAGTGGCTCAAAAGATTCCCCGTCAAGGATGATACCGGAAATGTCTTTCAGCCTGGGTACGGCAACCGAGTCAGTCATAACCATCGGGGGAGAGAGTATCTCCCTCGAGATTATAATAAACTCGTCAATGACAGAATAGACCAGGGAATCGCCTTTCAGGATGCTGTCGAGAATAATCTCCAGCTTAGTATTCCTGAAATTAATCTCAGCTTTTCTTTCGGCATCAATAAGGCGGCTGTCGTAAGTGAAATTATAACCAGTCTGCCTGGTAATAAGGTTCAGGGCATTGCCTGTCTTTATTGTTCCTGCCCTGAATGTAAAAACAGAATCCAGGATGCCTCCCTGGCTTTTAATTTCCCGTGGAGGGATCAGAAATATCAACAATGCAATGGCGCTTAAATATTTGAATACTTTGCCATTGACAGACAACATTTTTCAGCCTGTTAGTTATTTTTTTGCAACATGGTAAACGCTACCATCTTTTGTATAACTGAGGTTAAAGCTAACACAAATTAAGCGAATAATTGTTTCCTGCGTTTGATTATCGATAGGAGATGTCCACGTATTTGTAATGATATCCGGATCGTCAGCAACAATATTCATGTTGTAGACTCTTTTAAGATCCCTGAAGA
>CAZCQC010000137.1:0-3424 GCA_964500155.1 uncultured Rikenellaceae bacterium
CCTGACTGTAAAAGAGGTAAACGAACTGGCAAAAATACTTAAAGAAGAGTATGGTATCGAACCCGCAGCAACAGCAGTAGCCGTTGCCGGCCCGGCAGCCGGTGCTGAAGCACCTAAAGCTGAAGAGAAAACAAAATTCGATGTTATCCTTAAAGCAGCCGGTGGACAGAAATTACAGATTGTTAAACTGGTTAAGGATATCACCGGTCTCGGACTGAAAGAAGCCAAGGCAGTTGTTGATGCTGCTCCGGGTCCTGTTAAGGAAGGTGTATCAAAAGATGAAGCAGAAGCAATTAAAGGTCAATTAGTAGACGCAGGAGCTGAAGTTGAACTTAAATAAGTTATACCTGATTTTTGGGTTATAGGTTTAGTCCCGGGGATTCGGGACTAAGCCTTTTCGTTCTTTTAATTATAAGTTCACTTAATCCTTTTATAAATGTCTTCAAAAAATACTGAAAGAATTAGTTTTGCCTCCAGGAAAAATCAGCTTGATTATCCCGATTTTCTGGAAGTTCAGTTGAAATCCTTTGGAGAGTTTTTCCAGCTTGGGACGACTCCCGAAAACAGGAAGAAAGAAGGACTCTTTAAAGTCTTTACAGAAAACTTTCCGATTACCGATACAAGAAATAATTTTGTTCTCGAATTCCTCGACTATTACATCGATCCTCCGCGCTATACAATTGAAGAATGCATAGAACGCGGACTTACATTCAGCGTTCCGCTCAAAGCAAAGCTTAAACTCTATTGCACCGATCCGGAACACGAGGATTTTGATACAGTGATCCAGGATGTTTATCTTGGAACGGTTCCTTACATGACTGAAAGAGGTACTTTCGTTATTAACGGGGCAGAAAGGGTCGTTGTATCACAATTACACAGATCTCCCGGAGTATTCTTCGGGCAGAGCATCCATGCAAACGGAACAAAGCTGTACTCAGCAAGGATAATCCCGTTCAAAGGATCATGGATTGAATTTGCCACAGACATCAACAATGTGATGTATGCCTATATCGACAGGAAGAAAAAGCTTCCGGTAACAACACTTCTCCGGGCTATCGGTTTTGAGAGCGATAAAGAAATCCTCGAGATTTTCAACCTTGCCGAAGAGCATAAGGTTTCGAAAACTAATGTCAAAAAACTTATTGGCAGGAAACTTGCTGCCAGGGTTCTGAAGACCTGGGTGGAGGACTTTGTTGACGAGGATACAGGAGAAGTTGTATCAATTGAAAGAAATGAGGTGATCCTCGACAGGGAAACAGTCATCGAATCAGAACATGTCGACATGATTGTCGATTCCGGTGCAAAAGCAATCCTCCTTCACAGAGAGGATTCGACCCTTTCGGATTTCGCCATTATATACAATACTCTACAGAAAGACCCGTGTAACTCTGAAAAAGAAGCAGTTATTTATATCTACCGCCAGCTTCGCAATGCTGAGCCACCCGATGAAGCAACTGCCAGGGATGTTATCGACAAACTCTTCTTCTCAGATAAGAGATATGACCTTGGTGAAGTTGGCCGTTACAGGATAAACAAGAAACTCGGGCTCAGCACCGAGATGAATGTTAAGGTCCTTACCAAAGAAGATATTATCAAGATCATTGGTTACCTGATTCAGCTTATCAATGCAAAGACCGATGTCGACGATATCGACCACCTTAGTAACAGGAGGGTTAGGACGGTTGGCGAACAATTATACGCCCAGTTTGGAGTTGGCCTTGCCAGAATGGCCCGTACCATTCGCGAAAGAATGAACGTCAGGGATAATGAGGTATTCACCCCGGTCGACCTTATCAATTCAAAAACTCTTTCATCAGTTATTAATTCATTCTTCGGAACGAATCAGCTTTCACAATTTATGGATCAGACAAATCCGCTGGCTGAAATGACACACAAACGTCGTATGTCAGCCCTTGGACCCGGTGGTCTGTCGCGCGAAAGAGCAGGATTTGAAGTCAGGGACGTTCATTACACCCATTATGGAAGGCTTTGCCCTATTGAAACACCTGAAGGTCCGAATATCGGACTTATTTCATCGCTCTGTATATATGCAAAAATTAACGATCTTGGGTTCATCGAAACACCTTATCTTAAAGTCGTTGAGGCAAAGGTCGATTTCAGCGGTGAAGGTATAGTATGGCTGAGCGCCGAGGAAGAAGAAGAAAAAATGATTGCCCAGGCCAATGCACCACTTCTGAAGGACGGACACTTTGAAAATGCAAGGGCAAAATGCAGATATGAGGCAGATTATCCCTTTGAGGAAGTTGCCAAAGTGGACCTCATGGATGTTGCACCAAACCAGATTGCTTCGATAGCTGCCTCATTGATTCCTTTCCTTGAACATGACGACGCCAACAGGGCACTTATGGGATCTAACATGATGCGCCAGGCTGTTCCACTCATTAGCCCCGAAGCGCCAATAGTTGGCACAGGCCTCGAAGGTCAGGTGATTAGAGACAGCAGGATCCTTTATGCAGCAGAAGGCGATGGCATAGTTGAATTTGTCGATTCAAATGAAATTGTTATAAGGTATACCCGATCTGATGAAGAGAAATTTGTAAGCTTTGATGACGACATCAGGCGTTATACTCTTCCCAAGTATAAGAAGACAAACCAGAACACATGCATCAACCTTACACCAGTTGTCAGAAAGGGAGAGAAAGTCACAAAGGGACAAGTTCTTACAGAGGGATATGGTACCAAAAACGGTGAACTGGCTCTTGGACGTAACCTCAAGGTGGCGTTCATGCCATGGAAAGGGTACAATTTTGAGGATGCAATAGTGATTTCAGAAAAAGTCGTTCAGGAGGATATGTTTACGTCAGTGCATATCGATGAATATCTCCTTGAGGTCCGTGATACCAAACGCGGTCTGGAGGAACTGACATCCGATATCCCGAACGTCAGTGAAGAAGCTACAAAACACCTTGATGAAAACGGTCTCATAAGAGTCGGTGCTCATATTATACCAGGGGATATCCTGATCGGGAAGATCACGCCAAAAGGTGAATCGGATCCTTCTCCCGAGGAAAAACTGCTTCGTGCTATTTTTGGTGACAAGGCAGGCGATGTTAAAGATGCATCACTGAAGGCCGGACCATCGCTCGAAGGTGTTGTAATTGATAAGAAACTCTTTACAAGAGCGATTAAAGACAGGAAAGCAAAGGCTGTTGAGAAGCCTCTCCTCGATAAGATCGAAAACGATTTCAACAGAAGTGCCGATGAGCTTAAAGCCCGTCTTGTCGACAAACTCTTTATTCTGGTAAACGGTAAAACATCTCAGGGTGTTAAAGATTATCTCAATGTTGACGTTATACCGAAAGGGAGCAAATTCACCCTGAAACAGCTCCAGGAAATAGATTTTCTCAATATCAATCCAAATAAATGGACCACTGATAAAAAGAAAAACGACAGCATAAAACAG
>CAZCQC010000138.1:0-3323 GCA_964500155.1 uncultured Rikenellaceae bacterium
GTAAAATCAAATCTTGGTCCTATCAGAAGAAACCTGGCACTGTTGTATGGTGATGGCAGTGAAATATCATTATAGGTAGTCACAAGCGCAAGACTCCCGTAGGGTTGAACCCGGTAATTCAATTCACCGCTCAGAGTAAGCCTGGTTCCATTATAGTATCCGCCATATCTGCTGGTAAGTACAACGTTCATCATTTTACGGTTATCCGATGCATATGTTGCCCCAAATTCGTTCCATCCAAAATCTTCACCTGCAGCCAGCTTTAAACTGTCGCTATTTGTGGGGTCAAAAGGTGCCAGAAGTTTGATATAATTCTCCTTGAAATCCAGTGAAAATGAGCTTTTGTTAAGCCATTCAAAATTGTACGATAACTGAGTCTCTCTGTCAGTAAGCGAAAACGATGAATATGGATCCATATAAGTATCAATCTTCACTCCGGGACCATGACTGATTAACTTACTGTCTTTCGGGAAAAACTTGTACTGAAAGGATCCATTAAACTGATAATAGCCTTTCCTTCTTACATATCCTGTCTCTGCATTGAACCCTGAACCTGTAAGCGCCTGGTTCATACTTGCTGACATGAATTGGGATGAATATGAAATATTTCCTGCAAGTGCAGCATCTTTAATAGTCATACTTTCGGGAATATTCTGATGGTAGTAAACCTTCCCGTTCCAACGGTTATCATTGCTTGCAAGATTATATTCAATACCTGCGATCCGGTTATATTTGTTTCCTGTAAAAGTCTCATCATCTTTCACATTCATCACCTGTTTGTTGATTATGAAAGCTGTGATATTTGATCTGGAGAAGACCTGTCTCTGAAGTGCTGCAACCATATAATTGGCAGCATGGATTTCTCCTTTTTTGGAGGTCTGTATATCCATGATCCCTATTCTCCATCTGTTCCCGATGTTGCCGCTCAGACGTGCTCCTGCCAGAACAGGGTTTTCGAGACCAATCCTTCTTGAAAAGAAGGGCCTTACCTTGTCAGTCCCAAGATTTGCAAACAGGTCGCTGTTTTCAAGATAAAACTGCCGCTTTTCAGGAAAGAAAAGTTCATAACGGTCGAGGTTTGTTTGCTGTTTGTCAACTTCAACCTGTGAATAGTCGGGATTGATAGTAAGATCAAGATTCATTTTTGTTGAAAGTATCATCTTGGCATCAAGCCCAGCATTTTTGTTCCATTTGGTAGTCTCACCGGCTTCATTTACCCTTGTAACCTTTCCTATGACATACGGGATTATGGAAAAACGTAATCCTGCATCTTCCCTGGGTTTATCCCATAACAGCGTTCCTACGTAAGGAAGTGAGCAATGAGGAAACTGTCGCGGTACCGGAGCCCAGGCAGATTTCTCATTGTTTTTCAGGTCCTGGCGGCCGAAATTGACTCCCCATACCGTATCCCCCCCAAAGTACCTGATACTTCTGAATGGAATACTGAACTCGCTAACCCACCGGTCATCATAACTCTTTACAGATGATTTCCACTTGGTGTCCCAGCTGTAATCGACCCTGGTGGCATCATACTGCAAACCTTCAGTCTGTGCACCCGCTGCAGAAATACCAAAGGCAAACCCGTTTGTCAGGTCATTGTAAGTGTTGAGAAAAAGCATGAAATTATCGTTTTTCATGAAGGTGTAATCCCTTCGGAGCGATTCAACCGGTCTTTTCCCGGGTGTGGGATCATAACAAATGATGCCGACATATAAATTTGATTTATCATATGTGAGAATCACTTCAGTCTGAGCTTTTGCATACCCGGTATCAGTAGGTGTCACACGCTGGAACTTACCTGTGCGCTCAGCAGTCATCCATGGCTCTTCATCAAGTATACCATCAAGGTTTATGGGTTTGTCAGTATGGGTGATATGGATCTTGTTTTTATCGCGGTTAACTCCCAGGGTCTGGCTGAAAAGAGAATTGACACTGCAGATTATAAGGAGAAAAGCTGTAATTGAAAAGGGCTTGAACATCCTGAATAAAATTTAGGTGAAGATAGAAAATAGGTTTGTGAATTTATTATTCTAATTTTAAGGGATCATGATAACCCGGGAATCAACACGGATAGGAGATTTAAAGACTGAAGACCATAATATGCTTATAATCAATACACACGGCTCTATGGCGGTAGTAGATGTTTTAACAATCAGGGCTTTAGTCTTTAAGCTTTTTTAACACCGAATCTCTATATACATGTTTAACAGTATGAATATTTCTGTCAGTTATAATGCAACCGAACTTGGAAACTCGGCTGCAAAATTCGTCGCTCGGATACTTAATGATTCTGTAATTCTTAATGGTGAAGCACGGATGGTTGTCTCAACCGGCAGTTCACAGTTTGAGATGTTTAAAGCGCTTGTGACAGAAAAGGTTGACTGGACTAAAGTAACAGTGTTCCACCTTGACGAGTATATCGGCCTGGCTGTTACTCACAAAGCAAGCTTCAGAAAATACCTTTATGAGAGATTCATAAACCTGGTGCCTGTTAAGAAGTTTTACAGTGTTGATGTTGAAGGGAATATTACAGGCCGCATTGGAGAATTGACTTCTGCATTACGTGAAAAGCCTGTAGATGTGGGGCTTATCGGAATTGGGGTAAATGGTCATATCGCTTTCAATGATCCTCCGGCTGATTTCGAAACTCATGATGCCTATATAATTGTAAAGCTTAATGAGCAGTGCAAAATGCAACAGGTTAATGAAGGATGGTTCAAATTGCCGGAGGATGTTCCGGATGAAGCAGTCTCAATGAGCGTATGGCAGATAATGCAGTGCCGGCATATAATATCAGTTGTACCTCACATTGTCAAGGCTGATGCAGTTAAAAAAACATTGAGGAGTATGCTGACAAACAAGGTGCCTGCCACAATGCTTAAACAGCATCCCGACTGGCATCTGTTCCTTGACAGGAATTCGGCATCGGGGGTTATCACTTTTTGACCTTAGCGTCTTGGTGCCTTCGTGGCAATTTTTATTTAGCCACAAAGACGCAAAGACACAAAGTTTAAGAAATCCATCAAATCAATGAATAATCTTGTAGAAATAGAAGCAACTCATTATGAAACCGGAAAGCCTGTCAGGCTGGTGATCAGAAATGGTCTCATAGGCAGTATAACTGAAATACCGGAATCAGAAAAATGCTCTAATCTTTATATAGCTCCCGGACTTATCGACAACCGGATAAACGGGTATAAGGGTATTGATTTTTCGGATACCGGTCTGACCACGCTGAAAATAAGGAAGGCTGTCGAAACAATTAACAGGGATGGTGTTACCAGTTTTCTGCCGACAATTATTACAGGCAGCCATGGAAATCT
>CAZCQC010000139.1:0-4941 GCA_964500155.1 uncultured Rikenellaceae bacterium
ACCAGTAATTTCTCAGCGTTACCCTTACCGGTTGTATTTCCATATTTCTCAGCAACAGCAGTTGCAGTTTTTGCAGCCTTAATAATCTCCGGTGCCGGTTTTTTTTCGGTAATTGCAACAGATGCAAGCTTTACATATAATCCGGGCAATACCTGGACGGCTTTTTGTTTCAGGTCAGCTGCTGATTCTCCAACTTTGTCGGATAGTGTTACAACATTCTCAAAAGCAGCAATTGCAGCCTTAGGATCGGTCTGCATCGATTTTGCCCCTTCATTATAAAACTTGATTACCTCATTACGGTCCTGTCCATAAAGGCTTGTTCCGATAAAAGCAGAAACCAGTAGAATACCTGCAGTTTTTCTCATTATTTTCATGTCCATTTTAATTCAGATTATCAGTTTATTATAAACAATTGTACTTTAAAAAGCCCGTAAATATAAAAATAATTCTGATTTGTCAATTAATAGGATAAAATCAAAAAAAAAGACCCGCTCACCGGCAGATCTTTTTTACTGATCAGGACCTTCTGTTATTTGTTGGGCAAAATGAAATTCAGGATAGTCCTGTTTCCTTCAACTATCTTTACACCATCAACCTTAACTGTGTCATAATTCTCCTTTGCTGCAAGGACTGAATAGGTTCCGGCAGGTAATCCTATTATTGCATAATGACCCAGAGTATCGGCAATGGCACTGGCTACGATTGTATCCTGCTTAACCCAAATTATTGCTTCTTTAATTTTAACCTTTGCCGTGTCGGTAACACTTCCTTCAAGTCTTCCTGCTATTGAATTATTGACTGCCCTGATAACAGGCTTAAAAGTAAATCCTTTTATACCAGCAGGGCTTTCCATATTGCCCTTCATTAAAAATGACCTTGAAAGATCAAAATCAAGGAGAAGCTCCGATGTAAGGCCCCCTTCAACAACAAGACCCGGTCTGATGAATATCTTGATGCCTGTCTGTTGTCCGCTCGGTACTTTGAGACTGAAGTTATCCCCGTTCTTTACCTTCAGACTGGCCTCATCAACATAAAGCCTTAGCAGGTTGTATTCTCCTGCAGGAATTTCGAGGTCAAGCAGATCCTCAACCACACCGTTCCTAAGTTCAAGCAGGTTGAAAATCCGGGATCCCTCCCAAATGACAACAAACGGATTACCATCGCTGATACCATCACCGGTTTTCCTGATCTCAATTTTTGTGATGGTAACTTCAGCTGACTCTACGATATCAACAGGAAATGGCGCATCGGTAATTTTAACAACCAGACGTCCGTTTCCGCTGTCAGTGGTTTTGCTGCAACTTATAAATATTAAAACCAGTACTGTCGTAAAAATGGTGAAAAATAACCTTTTCATATATTCAGTTTTAAATTAATAATGAGATAACCTTACCTGCGTCCTGACATAGCCCTTCCCGACATTCTCATGCCAGTTCGTTGCATAGTGTTATTACAGACTCCGCTGTTTCTCGTTGCTGAGCGTACCTGTGAGTTATTCATCTGCTGGTTTACACAATCCTGGCTTATAACCCTGTCACGGACCTGTCTCTGAGTCCGGATACCTGACTGACTCCTGGTTCCACTCTGACTCTGGTTCTGAACCTGGGTCTGAGTTTGTACCTGGGGCTGATCCTGAACCTGGGTTTGAGCTTGTGTCCCTGTTTGATTCTGATTCCGATTACCGTTCTGTGCCATCATGGCTACACTTATCATAAGTGCCGTTGCTGCTAATAAAATTGTCTTTTTCATCTTCTTTAATATTTGGATTTATAAAATTCAATGAGGCAAATATAAATCCACGAAGATGAAGCTATCATGAAATTACAGGGAAGGTGAAAGAAAATGTTGTTCCTTTTTCAATTTCAGAAGATACGGATACCTCTATTTTATGGAAATCAGCTATTGATTTGGCAATTGCCAGCCCTATACCGGTACCATCACCGTCATTCACGTTTCTCGTTTTGAAACGGGAGAAAAGAGTTCTCATCTGAGTTTCATCCATGCCTTTGCCTGTATCAGTAATTATTACCTGAAACCTGCTGCGGATAACATTACTGCTTACAAATATTTTTCCGCCGGGACCTGTATTTTTTACTGCATTGTTCAGAACATTATAAAACATCGAAAAGACAAGTGATCTGTTGACTTTTTTGACTATAAAGTCCGGGACAAAATCACTTGTCAAATTAACTTCTTTGTCCGTTGCAACAGGTTTCAGTTCATCGATGATCTCTCCCAGAAGACTCCGGATGGAAAAGGTATCATCGCGGAGATACTGATGGCTTTCAATCCGGGCAATAAGAAGGAGTGAATTAACGAGGCTTTGAAGCCGGTGAAGGGTCTTTAATGATTCTTCAATTTTATTTGCTGTTTCAGGATCAATATCACTTTTTAATAGGATATTCTCAAGCTTGCTTCTAAGCACCGAAATCGGAGTCATAAGTTCATGTGAAATATTCACAGTGATCTCTTTTTCTTTCCGGAATGATTCATCGATCTGGATCATGAGATCTCTAAGCGCATTATCCAAGCCCACAAAATCAGTTGTGTTTGTCTTTATGGGTGTCCTGTCAAATTTTGAAGGACTTGATATCTCTTTAAGTTTATTGGTTATTTTTTCAAGAGGATTCAATATAATCCGGGTGTACTGCAGATCGGTAACGAGGGTGACCAGTATTATAAAGACCAAAAATGCAAGTATTATCCTGTTTATGTTCTTTTTTGCATTCTGTATACTTGCCAGACTTTTCCCGATTTCAAGAAGGTACTTCTGCCCATCAACAATCAGGGTATAATTAAGAACCCGGTAAGTAATTTCTTCATCCTCGATAAACCTGTTGCTCACATCAATCTGGTTGAGCTCTCCAGCCACATAAGATCTTTCGAGGCTAATAAACTCTTCTTTAAGAATATTGTAGCTTCCGAAAGCATCAGATGTGTCGGAGTTTATAAATGGCTCTATCCCGATTTTCTCAATCAGATTTATTGTTTTTTCTCTTTTCCGGATAAGATCATTATCTACCTGCCTTAAATTTATCCTTTCAATAATAGAGGGAAGAAAAATAAGAAATAACGATGTAACGACCAGCTTTGAAAGCAGATTGAATAAGGCAAGTTTGGACTTCAGTCGGATCATACTTCGGCTAAAAAAACCGTTAAGCTTTACTCACCCGGTAACCGACACCCCTGACTGTTTCAAGCCAGGGAGAAGGTGCATGATGATTAAGCTTTTTCCTCAGGTTTTTAATGTGAACGTCAATAAAATTACTATCGTATTGATCATCAAGAATATTCCCCCATATATGCTCATAAAGCTGCTGGCGGGTCAATACTTTATCATGATTCAGGACAAGATAAAGAAGAAGATCGAACTCTTTTTTGGTAAGATCCGCTTCAACCCCCCTGCAAACTAATTTCCTCGACTGAACCTGCATTACAAAATCTCCAAGCTCAATGTCCTGTAAAGTGACATTGAATTTTCTCCTTGCAACAGCGTTAATCCTTGAAAGGAGCTCTACCAATGCAAAAGGTTTTGCAAGGTAATCGTCTGCGCCGAGATCCAGTCCCTTTACTTTGTCTTCAACAGCTCCTCTTGCAGTAATTATAATAAACGAGGCTTCACTGCCGGCTTTTTTTGCTTCATCTATAAGGTCCAGTCCGTTATAATCGGGAAGTCCAAGGTCAAGGAGAATAAAATCATAAAGGTTAATTGCTAATTTTTCTGATGCATCATTTCCGGTAAAAGCAAGATCGCAAAGAAAATTCTCTGATTTCAGGAATGAAGCTATTTCGTGTGCAAGACTTTTCTCGTCTTCAACAATCAATACGTTCATAAAGCAAATTTATAAAATCCTGAAAAAGCCGCTTAACATGAAGATAAAACCTTTCGGACTTCGATAGACCGGATCATTATATAATGGAAGAACGTAATTTACTTCAGCTTCAATAGTCATGAAATCTGTATTAAACGCGACCGGAAGACCGAAATCAATCTCCATGATTCCAAACCTTTCAGAAGTTGAGGTTATTGTTGATGTTCCATTAGAAGTATCATTTTGTCTCCATTTGCGGCCTGGAGATGATGCAAAAACAGAAGTTTCAGCAGTGGTTTCAACTTCAATGACCTTTCCGAACAGAAGATTTGCATATGGATCAAATGAGATGTTGGCTTTCCCTTTAAAGAATTCAGGAGTCTGAAAATACCTTGAGTTTCTGATTTGAAAATACACCTGATTTTCTTCCGAAAACAATCCCCCGACTGATAATTTTGAATAAAGCAGCTTCCAGTCAAAGCCCATGGTGAGATCGCCATAAGTAAAGTTGCTGAAAAGAGTATCAGTAAGGGAGCGAGGCACCTGGTATCTGTAAATGCCAGCTGAAATATCAAGCCATGAATTAATTACATGGCTGTAATTTAAGGCTCCAATATAAAATGCAAGAAATGGATCTGTTCCGGAGAGATGAACCGCAGAAACAGAAGCGTATAATTGATTCCTGAAGCCATAAGTTATGTTACCGTAACCGTATGGCTGATTCTGCGAAATTGTTGAACCAAGATAGATCATATTGCTCCCGTATCCTGCTCCTGAGTATAATGAATGCCGAACAGTTTTGGATTCTGTTTTTGATGTATCGGCACCTGGCAAAGAAATTTTGGAACTGTTCTGCGCCAAAACTCCAGCAGGCAACAATAAAATAAGCAGGCTTATATATCTCAATAGAAAGATCTTCATTTGTATATTATTACCCTTATAAGATTTATCTTCCGCCTTTGCGGCCAGCACCGCCGGGTTTCCCAACACCTTTCGGTATGCCTGATCCTGAGGGCCTTACAATTGACGGCGGACGTGCCCCCCTTGCTCTTGTCATATCCGGACGGCCGCTTCTTACACGTTTGGCGGTCTGAACACCATACCTGTTACCAGTTTGATTGCTGCCGTT
>CAZCQC010000140.1:0-2883 GCA_964500155.1 uncultured Rikenellaceae bacterium
TTCACTTCTCGTAACCGATGCGCTTGAAAGAAGAGAATCGTGCGGAGCCCATTTCAGAGAGGAATTCCAGACTCCCGACGGTGAGGCTCAGCGTAACGATGAAAAGTTTGCCTATGTTGCTGCCTGGGAATATGCCGGTGAAGTGAATCCTCATATCCTGCATAAGGAAGAACTCAAATTTGAGGAGGTGGAGATGAAAGTGAGAAGTTATAAATGAGGTCGTGCAAGTCGTGCAGGTCGTGCAGGTCGTGCAAGTCATGCAAGACAATTTAATTTACAAACCATCAAATAGTATGAAACTTACATTAAAGATCTGGCGGCAGAAGAATGTTAAAGCGAAGGGATCATTTGCCACGTATAAGATGGATGATGTAGCGCCTGAAATGTCATTCCTTGAGATGCTTGATGCGCTTAACAAAAAACTTGTTGAAGGCAACAATGAGCCGGTCGCTTTTGATCACGACTGCCGTGAAGGAATATGCGGGTCGTGCGGCATGTATATTAATGGCCACCCTCACGGCCCAATTCCTGCTGTGACAACCTGTCTGCTCTCAATGAGATACTTTAAGGATGGCGATACTGTCTGGATTGAACCATGGAGAGCAAAACCGTTCCCTGTTATAAGAGATCTTATTGTTGACAGAAGTGCTTTTGACAAGATCCAGACTGCCGGAGGATTCATTTCCATAAATACAGGTGCCGCTCCTGAAGCTAATTCAATCCTGGTACCAAAGAAGGATTCCGATAATGCTTTTGATTCAGCGATTTGCATAGGTTGCGGAGCGTGTGTCGCTGCATGTAAAAACGCTTCTGCAATGTTATTCGTATCAGCAAAGATTTCTCAGTTTGCGCTTCTTCCTCAGGGCCGGGTGGAGGCCAGGGAAAGAGTAAGGGCAATGGTTGAGAAAATGGATGAGCTTGGATTCGGAAATTGCTCAAATACGGGAGCGTGCGAAGCTGAATGTCCAAAACAGATCAAAATCACAAATATAGCAAGGCTCAACAGGGAATTTTACAAAGCCTTTTAAGAGCAGGTTGATTCTATTTCAGAGATTGTTTTAGGAATCGTTTTTCCGAGAAGTTTATGACCTTTTTCCGTTATCAGGACATTATCTTCAATACGGACGCCGCCGAAATCTTTCCAGTCCTCAACCTTATTATAATTGATGAACTCCCTGAAATTACCTTCTGATTTCCACTTGTCGATCAGCTGAGGAATGAAATAGATCCCGGGCTCCACGGTAAAAATATGCCCGGGTTTATAGGGAAGAGCAAATCTCAGAAATGCCAGCCCGAACTGATCACTTCTCTTTACCTGATCATTATATCCGATATAATTTTCGCCAAGCGCTTCCATGTCGTGGACATCAAGTCCCATCATGTGTCCGAGACCATGAGGCATGAAGAGGGCGTGTGCTCCTTCTGCAACAGCCTCATCAACATCGCCTTTCATGAGTCCAAGATCTTTTAATGATGATGCTATTATCCTGCAAGCTTTCAGGTGCAGATCACGGTTTGACATCCCTGGTCCTGAGGATTTAATGGATTCAGTATTTGCTTTCAGAACGATTTCATAAATATCTTTTTGCTTACGATTGAATTTCCCCCCTACAGGTGTCGTCCGTGTTATATCAGATGAATAATGAAGGTTTGTTTCGGCGCCCGCATCAGTGACCATCATTCTGCCTTTGGTAAGTACATTCCCATGATCATGGTTATGAAGAGTCTGGCCGTTTATGCTCAGGATTATCGGGAAAGCAGTGCCGCCTCCTTTTGCCAGGGCTATTCCCTCGATAGTGCCAAATATCTCCTGTTCTTTCATTCCCGGCTTGCACATCTTCATTGCAGTAGTGTGCATTTCATATGCAATTCCCAATGCTTTTACGATTTCATCAATTTCAATCTGCTCCTTTATTGAGCGCATTGAAATCACAGCCCTTATAAGGTCGGTCGATGAAAGTGTTTTCATCTGACAGGGATTCTCTTTAAGCAGTGATCCGAGTGTCATTTTTGTCTCAGCCCGGTAAGGTGGCAGGAAATGGATGGTTCTCTTTTTTGAAACAGCTTCCCTGATAACACTTTCTAGCTTTCCAACAGGTGCAACATTTGTCACTCCGCATTTCGCGGCAAGCTCTCTGACTGTTGGCTGGGGACCCATCCAGATAATATCATCCATATCGATATCATTACCGAAAATCCAGTCTTTTCCCGAATCAAAATCCATCAGGCCGGTAAATCCCTGCAGGTCAAGTCCGAAAAAATAGAGGAAATCGCTGTCCTGCCTGAAATGGTAAGTATTTGCAGGATAATTCATGGGTGCATCAATATTCCCGATAAATAATGCGAGCCCCGATTTCATAAGTTTATGAAGCCGGGCTCTTCTGCCGATATATACCTCGCTTTTGAACATATCTGAAGTTATTAATTAACGAAATGACACATCTAAGTTAACATCCTGATCGTAACAATATCAATATCTTATCGTATAAATAAGAAAGAAATAAATTTATTAACAATAATAAAGTAATTTTTGAAAACAGAACAATTTAATAATAAATATTTTAGTTTGCGAATACTATTGGTTATTAACAAAACGTTATTATATTCGCATTGAAGTTATCAACACTTTGTTAACACTAACCTGACGGTATGCCTTACAGAAGATTGCCCAATACTGATGCTGCACGCATCAGATCGATGAGAATTGCTCTTGAGAAAGGGAGGGATGTCCCTCCAAGTCAAATGGCCTTTTCACCGAAGAATATTGTAAGATTGCAGAGATTTCTGCCACAGTTTGAAAACATGATCATGCTTCAGCGTCAGTCCTATGCCTCGCAGAACAATAAGAGCAGGGATTATGCTGAGATCATAAGGAAAGCAAGG
>CAZCQC010000141.1:0-20187 GCA_964500155.1 uncultured Rikenellaceae bacterium
AATAAAAATGACTGAACACTCCCCTTGTGATGTACATGCAAATCCTTCATATCGGCCGTACCTATCCACACAAAGGAGGCAGCACTTGCAACAGGTTCAATTACATACTTATATAATTGCTCGTTGGTTATAAAACTAATACTCATGTTTTCGCAAACATTTATACTGCTTTTACTTTACTTGGAGCTACCTGTATTATCACTTAAGAGAAGGATTATCAGCATTAAAGTCCGACCTCACGGCAACAAGTATTCTTATTTGCCAGTCCCATTGTTTAAAGAACCTGCAATTACGATCACATCATTCCATACTCTGAGGAAGTTTCCGGAGAGTATCTTTTCAATATCCTTTTCCGAATAACCGCGTCTGAGCAATTCATATACAATTACCGGATACCCCGATACATCAGGCACATCGGAAGGCTTTAATGGCCCCACACCATCAAAGTCAGAACCCAGTCCCACAAAGTCTGTACCTGCCACTTTAATTATGTGTTCTATATGGTCGACAAGCTGTTTTGAATCGCAAATTAGCCTGTGTGTCTTTCCGAATTCTTCAATTAATTCGCTCCCCTCCTTTGAGTCATAATGTAGATTCCTTGAGTTTAAAATGTTTTGAATCTCAGCGGTATTGTTCATACAGACTGAATCGAGGAACTGGGTACAGAAATTCACCATAACTACTCCTTTCTTCTTTGCTATTTCTTTGATAAGATCATCAGGAAGGTTTCTTTCGAACCCTGGAACGAAATACCTGCACGAAGAGTGTGAAGCAATTATAGGAGCCTCCGATAACCGGAGAGCCTGGGAAACTGTGCTGTCGGATGAATGCGAAATATCAATGATGATCCCAAGCCGATTCATTTCCTTTATTAAATCAACACCAGCCGGGCTTAATCCATTCCATCTGCGGTCAGTGTCGAAATTGGAATCGCTTATCTGATTGGTTTTGCTATGGCAGAGCGTTATGTAAGCAATTCCCCGATCTTTAAGATATTTCAAATATCCCGGATCGTTGGCGACAGGCGAACCGTTCTCAAGGCATGGTATCAATGAGAAAAGCTTTTTGTCAAAATTCCGTCTGACATCTGCCGGCGTAAGTGCCAGTGCAAATTTGTCAGGATATGTATCAGTGTAATGCTTTATAAGATTCGACTGTGAATCGACCATTGTGCGTCCTTTATCTGTGTCAAAGTCGGGACTGATATAGATCACAGATAATACTGCATCCAGTCCTCCCTTCCTCGCTCTGATAAGATCAAAATCTCCATTGATCGTCTGCATGGAAATATCCTCAGGATTGTTGAGGACAAAGTCCGGCCAGTCAATATGAGAATCAAGAATCAGATTGTTTTCACAAATTTTCTGAGCAGTCTGCATTATATTTTCATCAGATAGTTCTTTGTTCTTGTTTTTGCATGAGGGGACCATTACAATTAACGTTATCAGTATTATGTTCAAAAAGTTAATTCTTTTTATAGGTGGTTCATTATGTACACTTTCGTGAGTTTTCATGAGTTTGAATGATTTTCTGTCAGTCTGTTTCAAAGTTAAATCAATATCATTGTGAAATCAATTTAATTTCAATTTTAGTATTTTTCTGCTTATTTTAAATTAATTATGAAGGCAGTCACTGTAAAAGAAATCAGTCAGGAACTATTTAACCTGACACCTAAAGAGCTTCGGGATCTTTGTCTCCGGCTGGCAAGATTTAAAAAGGAGAACAAGGAGTTGCTGACCTACCTTCTCTTTGAATCAGCTGATGAGGCTTCGTATATTGAAAGCGTAAAAAAAGAGATTGATCTGCAGTTTGAACAGGTAAATAAGAAGAGTTATTACTTCATTAAAAAAAGTCTCCGCAGGATATTACTCAATACCGGGAAGTATATCAGGTATTCACATAGCAGGAAGACGGAGGTAGATTTGCTTATTTATTATTGTTCAAAGCTGAAAAAATTCACACCCTCAATTCAGAGGAATACTGCTCTCAGGAATCTTTATCTAAGGCAAATCGCGACGATAAGGGAAAAGATAGGTTCGCTGCATGAGGATTTGCAATATGACTATGAGTTGGAGGTTGAGGCATTAAATGCCTGATACTAAATCTGCCGCTCAGTGCCAGATCGTAGTTTGGGGTGGAATTGATTTTTATCACTCCTATCAAATCTGAGAAAATAATTATTATTATCAGGAGTCAACCATATTGAAACCAATTATTATTGTCCATTATTTCAGTCTCTTTTTATTAGAGATTCCAGCGATAGCGAGGAACCGAGTCCACCATTAGGTGGACGAGCTCACCGAAGGTAATCTCCTTCCTCAGTATCATATTTGCTAATTACAACCGATACTAATTGTAAATAAAATCGATTATATGAACATTGCAATCTGGAGATTTGTTATAATATTGCAGAAAAGCCTTATTTACCTGAAATCGCTGCCTGAAGCTGAATGCTTCAATTAATATGATATGAACCAGCTCCTTTATATAATAATCAGTTTGTTCTTCAGCCTGGATCCTGCAGGAGAATGCATTCCGGAAGTCAGTGCCGGCGGTTTAATTAATGACGGTCCATATATATCTCTGATCAACAATAAGCTAAAGGTTAAATGGATTGAAAACAGTGTTTGTAAAGAAGATTTTATATTACAGGACAACTTCAATGAAATAAGAAACAAATTCCGTTTATCATTTAACTATAATGACCTGACGGAGATTTACCGGTTAAAACCAGAGTGTAACCAGACATACGTCAATATAGACAGTATTAGTGTTATCTCCGATATTCACGGGGAATACAATACCTATATAGATCTGCTGAAGGCAACTGGTATCGTAGACAGGAATCTGAAATGGAGTTTTGGCAGAGGACATCTGGTGATTCTTGGTGACGTATTCGACAGAGGGGATATGGTGACGGAAGTACTCTGGCATCTTTTTGGTCTGGAAAAACAAGCTGAAGAAGCCGGAGGAATGGTTCAGGTTTTACTGGGAAATCACGAATTTATGGTACTCAGAAATGATCTGGCGGAGACAAATGAAAAATACAGGAAAGTTGAAACAATTACAGGTACCAGGTATGCTGATCTATATTCGGAAAGATCGGTATTGGGCAGGTGGCTGCGGACCAAGCCGGTTATAATTACAATAAACGACCTGTTGTTTGTTCACGGAGGTATTTCAATGGAGATGGTTTATAAAAAACTAAAAATCAGGCAAATCAATAAGATATTTTCAAATGACATCGTCGGGAAAAACCTGCAGGAGGTATGTGAGATTGAAATGCGGAAATTTCTGATTCTTGGTGATGGTCCAATCTGGTACAGAGGATATTTTAACGATTCAGCTTTCTGTGAAACAAAGATTGATTCCATTCTTACTTTTTACGGGAAGAAGCATATCGTGGTAGGACATACATCGAAAACTGAAATCACTTCACTTTTCAACAATAAAATACTGGGAGCTGATGCCGGAATAATGAATAATCAGCCAGGAGAGATGCTTATTTATAAAAACGGATCATTTTATAAGTGTTTCAGCACAGGCCGGAGAATTAAGTTATAGTTTTCTGCCTCCTGCCATTCTTATCGAATCTCTTTTTAAACCCATGTTTTCCGGATTTTGTCAGTGGGGGCCTGTGACCCGGCCCTGAAGCATGATTTTCAGCAATAAATGCAGGTAAGGGTCTATTATAGATCCTGTTTCCGATTAATTTTTCAATACGCTGCATTTTAGTCATATCGGCTCGGTTAACAAGTGTTACGGCAACACCAGTGGTTTCAGCGCGGGCAGTACGGCCGACACGATGCACGTAATCCTCGGCATCGGAAGGAGCATCAAAATTTATTACAAGGTTGATATCCTTGATATCGATTCCGCGGCTTAAGACATCTGTAGCCACCAGGACGCGGGTTTTACGTGATCTGAATCTCACCAGCATATCTTCTCTCTCCTTCTGTTCCAGGTCGGAAGAGATACCCTCAACCAGGTATCTTTTTGAGCGCAGCCCACGGACAATTTCACTAACCTTCTTCTTTGTCGAGCTGAATATCAATATGCTGTGATAATCGGGGTTGTCGGCAATAAGACTGTTTATAAGTGGTAATTTCTGATTGTCGCTCAACAGGTAGACAGCCTGTATCACACCTTCAGGCGGTTTCGACATTTCAAGGGAAATTTCAGCCGGGTTCTTCATGATATGCTTCGACATTGACCTTATATTCGGAGGCATGGTTGCACTGAACATAAGTGTCTGGCGTTTTCTTGGCACATATGAAGTAATGCGCATAATGTCGTCATAGAATCCAATATCGAGCATACGGTCGGCTTCGTCAAGAACCAGTACCTCAATCTGATTGAATTTCACATAGCCCTGATTAAGATGAGAAATCAGCCTGCCCGGAGTAGCGACAATTATATCCGCACCCTTTGAAAGGGCAGCTTTTTCCTGGTCCCATCCACTGCCATCACCTCCCCCGTAAACAGCTAATGATGTAATGTTCAGGGTATAAGCCAACCCTTGAATCTGCTGGTCAATCTGCAGTGCCAGTTCACGAGTCGGGACAAGTATTAGAGTATGGGTATGGCTGGGTCGGTTTTCTGAAATTTGGTTCATTATAGGCAGCAGATAGGCAGCTGTTTTTCCGGTGCCTGTCTGTGCACAGGCGATCAGGTCCCTGCCCGACATAATGACCGGTATGGCCTTTTCCTGTATTGGGGTAGTCTCCCTGAAGCCCATATAATCAATTGATTCCAGCAATTCCGGGCTCAGGTCTAAATCATCGAATATCATTAATGTGCAGTAATATTTTAGTCTGTGGTGAGAATTGGCAAAGATAGTAAAAAAGGTGTAACGGTATAACGGCATAACGGCGTAATGGTATAAGCTCGATTTAATTAACCAATTTGGTATTATTTAAAGTCATTATTGAATGGATAATATTGAATAAAGTATGAGCTCACCGAAGGTAATCTCATATTATTAGTCGGACACTATTATATAAAAGTCTTAACTTTGATTTATTACTGAAATACCTGACGAACTCATTTTTAAACAACCAAATTTTAATCCCATGTTAAAAGTCAGTTTAAGAATTACATTGATTGTTTTAGCATCAATAAATTCTAGCTTTCTGTTTGCCCAGCGAGGCCGGATAGAATCGTGGATAACAAACCGGGACCGCTCTGCCTTATTTGAAAAACAGACTGAAGCAATAACCTTTTCGGATAATGACAACGGTAATGATGCCAATGCGATTGTAATTGATGATTCTCATCAGATGCAAACAATCGATGGTTTTGGCTTTGCTCTTACAGGAGGCAGCGCCGAACTCCTGATGAAAATGAGCTCCGGTGAACGAAAAAAAATATTGAAAGAGCTGTTTGCATGGGATGAGAATAATATTGGTGTGAGTTACATCCGGCTTTCGATCGGGGCATCTGATCTGAACAGCTTTGTTTTCTCCTATGATGATCTTAAGAAGGGGGAAACGGATTTTGAGCTTACAAAGTTCAATCTTGCCCAGGATTATAGCGATGTAATTCCTGTGATGAAGGAGATACTGACCATAAATCCTGCTATAAAGATACTTGGCAGCCCATGGTCAGCTCCTGCCTGGATGAAAACAAACAATGACGTCAGGGGAGGAAGACTAAAAACTGATTGTTACGGAGTTTACGCTTTATATTTTGTTAGGTATGTTGAGGCTATGAAAAATGCCGGAATTATAATAGATGCAATAACAATTCAGAATGAACCTGTGAATTCCAGGAATACTCCGAGCATGACCTGGTTTGAAAATGAACAGGCAGAGTTTATAAAAAACAACCTGGGTCCTGCTTTTGATAAGGCCGGAATAAAAACAAAGATCATTCTTTTTGATCATAATGGTGACAGGCCAGATTATCCTTTATCTCTCCTGAATGATCCGGATGTGGCAAAATATGCCGACGGCTCAGGTTTCCATAATTATGTGGGTGATATCGCAGCGGCACTGAGTCTGATGCACACTGCCCGCCCTGACAAGAACCTTTACTTTACGGAACAGATGGTAGTTGAAAAACCCGGGAGTACATTTATAAATATTACCAATCCTGTGAAGAACCTGATACTGAGAACCACTCAGAACTGGAGCAGAAATGTGATTCTGTGGAACCTTGCTGCTGATCCGCTGAATGATCCCCATACCGATAACGGAGGATGTTCGATGTGCCAGGGAGCCATCACTATTGATGCGGATATTGTTTCCCGTAACATCGCTTATTACACAATTGCACATGCTTCAAAATTCGTTCGTCCGGGTTCCGTAAGGATAGCATCGACAAACAAGGGGGATAAAACCGTTGGTCTGTATGAGGATGAACAGCGTCCCGGTGTATTTCGTGCTGCTCTCAGCGAAAACATGGAGATCCTTCCAAATGTGGCTTTCAGAACACCCGACGGGAAGATTGTCCTTATAGTTGTAAATGACACTTTCTCAGCAAATTCATTCAGGATCCAGTGGAACGGGAAATTTGCCGGTATAAGACTTAATCCCGGAGCTGTTGGAACATATGTGTGGTAGTTTTAACCGGGGGCTGTTGCCACAGAGCAATGATACAGGCCCCATTCTGATTAAAATTCTTGTACCGTTATTTTAAGAGTTCTTTTTCTATTCAATCTTTTTTACGGTTTCACCATTAATAAGGAACCCTGTAACCTTGTTGTCTTTATCGGTCTGAAACTTAAAATAACCCCTGGACTCTTTTACGAAAAACTCACTTTCGGAAGTGAAATATACATTCCAGAAGAGATCGCCAAATACATTTACCGACAAGCCCGCATCTGTCATTTTAAATGTTATGGTTGTTCCACCAATTTCATATTTCCCTGCATATTTTTCAAGTACTGACCGCTCTATCTCAACAACCTTTTTTATTTCGGGCAGATAATAATCCTTCCATTTGTAAACAGTCGCCACGCTGTTAGCAATCTCATCAAGGATAGAACTATTGTCTGAATTGGTCATGATAACTACACCTTCCCCCTGATCGAGACAACCAATAGAGGTACAGGTAAATCCTTCATTTCCACCGTTGTGGTTAAAATATTTTGAAGATCCTGCGACTCTGGAATTTACAAACACACCCAGTGCAGCATCTTCGAGCACAGGAGTCACCCTTAACCTTGTCATTTCAGGGGTAAGCACCTTTGATGATTTTCCCAGATATGAAAGTTGGGTCTCTATTATGTATTTGCAGAGGTCAGCAGGATTTGTCCATAGACCTGCAGCAGCTTGTTCGGGGTAGATGTGGTACTTTCCGGTAACTTCTCTGCCGTCAGCTTTGTAGCCGGTTGCCAGTATCTTTTCCTTATCTGCTGGAGGAGGTTGTGCAAAAGTGCTGCCTGTCATACCAAGCTTATCCAGGACATTTTCCTGCATAAATTTATCATATGGCTGGTTAGTGATATCCATTACTATCATCTGAGAAATTGTAACGCCTCCGCCTGAATATATAACCCTCTTCCCCGGTTCGATAGAAGACCGGACAGGCTCTGTATTAGCAGGCTTCTGACCGTCGAGAATCTGAGACAGAGTCGGAATGGCTTCTCCTTTTGCATAACCCGGGAACCCATGAATCGTCAGTCCTCCTGTATGGCTTAACAGGTTGACTGTGGTAATTACTTTGTTGTGTGAAACCGTATCGTATGGGAACTTCCATCTGACAAGGTATTTATTGATATCACTGTTCAGGTCAAGTTTCTTTTCTTCCACCAGTTTCAAAACTCCGATACTGTTCAGGGATTTGCTGATCGAAGCAGCCTGGAACAGGGTTGCTTCAGTCACAGGACGCTTTTCGGAAACGTCAGCTGATCCATATCCCCGTGCCCATTCAACCTGATAATTATGAATTACAGCAATACTGACACCATTGATATTGTATTCTTTCATTCTTTCAGCCAGAGACCAGGTATCATCCTCTCCTGTTTGAACCCACCCTGCAAGATTGTTCTCGACCTGCTTTATTTTTTCCTCAATTTCAGGTGGGTATTTATTATTTTGTGTACACTGAGGCATTGCGCTCAGGATAGCAATTACCAAAGCAAAGAATAAATTTTTCTTCATCTTATTAAAATTTGATTGTTCACTAAGATAAGAAATTCCGGGTAATTGAATTAGAATGAGTAAAGCTCTTCCTGAAGAGCCAGAATGCAGGGGAAGCCCTGACGGAAGTATCAGGGAGGTGGTCAGCTTTTTAGGCATTCCCGTGATCAGGAAGAAAAGAAATACTTCGTCCCTGAAAGCTGGTAGCTGAAATTACTGCTGACTAGTCAAGTTTTTGAAACAGGTACTTGTCTGTATTTTCTTTAAAGACTTTCATCTCAATTACTTTACTGTACCCTCCATTTACAAAAGTAGCAAAAGTACTTGTCTGAACATCCTCAGCTTTTGCAACCTTTCCGCCAAAAGTAAGGTCTTTAGTGGCACAGGCTTCCTGAATAACCACACATTCAAATCCATAATCATGTGCTGCACGGACGGCTGCTTCCAGGCACATTTGCGTCTGCATCCCAATAATGACCAGGCGGTTAATATTGTTGCTATTCAGATATTCCTTAAGATCTGTTCCGGAGAAGCTGTTTACCTCTTCTTTAGTGATTACTTTCTCATTTGAAAGAGGTTCCACATTTTTATGTATTTCCATTCCTTTTGATGATTTATGGCATACATGTACAACCAGTTGTTTCTTGTCCCTGAAGATCTGAAGGATTTCTTTTGCCGCCAGGCTCGCCTGTTCAGCATTTACCAATCCGGGTCCGTCTCCGGGGAAATAGAAATTCTGAATATCCACGATCAGCAAAGCAGTTTTATGGCTGGTACTGTTTTGCTGTGAAGTGACAGAAAACTGAAATACCATTACAGTCAGGATCAGGCTTAAAATTCGTTTCATTATACTTTATTTTCATTGGTGTTTAAGTAAATGTAATATGTCAGAGCTAACACATTGATTATAATTACATTCACAGACAGGTCACCCCGATGGGGTTCATTTTTCCATTTATGATTAATTTCTACAAACAGGTCGTCCCTAACGGGACTTTCTAAATGCAAACTCCGTAGAGCCTGTCCCGCGCAAGCGGGAAGTGAACTGTTTGTAGAAATTAGAACCACCATAATTTTAGCTCCGTAGGTGCGACCTGTAGTAACTGGGATAATATTGTTTTTTAATATATTACCCGCCTTGTTCTAAAACAGCCTTTTTATAAGGCCACTAAAGATATGAATTTAATCAAAACCGATGCCAGTGTCCGCTTTTAAGAGAGCATACAATGAAAAAGAATGCAGTCAGGTAAGTTTTATTAAGTATTTAATCAGACTTTATCCAATAGTTTATAAATTAGACAATTAATTTTTGCACTCTGGATCAACCTTAACCTTTCACAATATGTCGTTAGAAGAGCTTTTATTGAGTAGTACACTGCAGGGTATTCTGATCAGGTTTTCATTCAACCTGGCAGTTCTCTTTATTCTGATCCGGCTGATTTATTACAGATTCGTAAGGAAAGAGGAATACGTGTTCTCTTTTTTTCTCATGGGAACTATAATCTTCCTGCTTGTTTCCCTGCTTACCACAGTTAATATTCAGCTTGGAATGGCGTTAGGTTTGTTTGCAGTTTTCGGAATTCTCCGCTTCCGGACAGTAAACTATACAGCCAAGGACATGACTTATATATTCACTATCATAGGAATATCAGTCATTAATTCGCAGGCCAATATTCCTCCCCCCATCCTTGGCGGACTGGTTATTAACTCGATAATAATAATAATTGCCATAATTCTGGAACTATTCCTGAAGAAGAATGCATTGACACGGGTTGTTGTCCGTTACAATAAGCTCAAATTGCTCAATCCCGATCTCAGAGATGAATTGTTGACAGATCTTACTGCCCGGACAGGACTGAATGTTGAAAAAGTCAAAATCCTCAGAATTAATATCGGTAAAGGTAGAGCTGAATTGGAGGTATTTTTCAGAGATCATAGAACAAGCTGACTCAGTGCTGATTTACTGGCATAATAATGGAACATTTTCTGAAGCAATTAATTGCCGATGGTGAAAACCTGCATCTTGACTTCAAATACTGCGTTTCTGACAGCAGGAAGATAGCCAGGACACTGTCAGCCTTTGCAAACAGCGACGGAGGAAGAATACTTATAGGGGTGAGGGATAATGGGAGCATTGCCGGGATAAAATCGGATGAAGAAATGTATATGGTCGACACAGCTGCCCACCTTTTTTGCAGACCTGAAATTACTTATACAACAAAACAGCATACAACAGGAGGAAAAACTATACTTGAAGTTGATGTTCTTAAGGGAACTAAAAGACCATACCAGGTTAAAAATGAAAACGGGAGATGGCTCTCATATTTCAGGAATAACGATCAGAATCTTTTGGCAAACAGGGTATTGCTCCAGGTATGGAGAAAAGAGGGAAAGGGGAGAGGTGTATTGGTGAAATTCGGCAAAGCAGAAAATTCACTTATGGACTATCTGAAAGAAAATAGGTCAGTCACATTATCGAAATTCAGGAAGATAGCCCGGATCTCATCGTATAAAGCTGAAGCGATACTTGCTAATCTAATTATCTTCAGGGTACTGATAATGAACGCATCAGAAAAGGGATTCACTTATGAGCTAAATCCGGCTGAACCCGTAAACAACTCTTTGAAATAACATTCTATGAAAATTTTTCTGATATTGGAGTGTTAAAATAATTCTGAAAAAATAATATTCCGGGATAGCAAAATGGAAACTGAAGATCGCAGGGGATTTAATAATGAGAAATACCTTAAGGAACAGACATCTGCTATTCTTGAGAGGGTGAACAGGTTCAACCACAAACTTTACCTGGAATTCGGGGGTAAAATCCTATATGATTATCATGCAGCCAGGGTCCTTCCCGGATTTGATCCGAACGTTAAAATGAGGCTTCTGCAAAAGCTGAAGGACAAGATTGATGTTATCCTTTGCATTCATGCGGGAGCCATTGAAAGAAAAAAGATCAGGGCTGATTTCGGGATCACCTACGATGTTGATGCGTTGAAGACAATTGATGATTTCAGGGAATGGGGAATAGAGATCATGGGTGTGGTTATTACCCGTTACCAGAATCAATCGCCTGCAAAAGCTTTTAAGAACAAACTGGAGATGAGAGGGATAAAGGTATATCTGCATTATCCCACCGAGGGATATCCTACTGATATTAACCTTATAGTAAGCGACATGGGCTATGGCGCAAACGAATATATTAAAACCACGAAGCCCATAGTAATAGTAACAGGGCCTGGACCCGGAAGCGGCAAACTTGCTACCTGCCTGTGCAATCTGTACCATGATTATAAGAACGGAATCAAGGCCGGGTATGCAAAATTCGAAACATTTCCCATTTGGGATCTGCCTGTCGATCATATGGTGAATCTTGCCTACGAAGCTGCCACTGTCGACCTGGAGGACAGGGTTCTGATTGATGAGCATCACCTTAAGGCATATAATGTTAAGACAGTAAATTATAACCGTGACATAGAGGCGTTTCATCTGCTTAAAAGGATCATCGAAAAAATAACCGGCGGCGAATCAATGTATCAGTCACCCACTGATATGGGTGTAAACAGGGCAAGCGCGGGCATAGTGAATGATAAAATCATAACAGAGGCATCATTTCAGGAAATTATCAGGCGGTACTTCAGGTGTGCGGTGGAATATGCAATGGGGCTCGTAGAAAAAGAGACCCTCGACCGGATCATTGAGATCATGAACAGTGTCGGGGCACAAGCTGAGGACCGGAAAGTTGTTTTGCCAGCGAGGGAAGCTGCAAGAGATGCCGAAAGATGCGGAAAAGGGAATGACGGGATCTACAGCGGAGCCGCAATGGAGCTCCATGACGGGACAATCGTCACCGGGAAAAACTCCCCGTTATTGCAAGCCTCCTCAAGCCTGATACTGAACGCTGCAAAAAGTCTGGCAGGGCTGCCCGACAGGATGTACCTCCTTCCCGAGGCCATTATTGACTCGGTAACACATCTTAAAAAGGACATATTAAATGGCAGGATGGTCAGTCTGGATGTGGATGAAACACTGATCGTCCTTGGAATCAGCGCCCTTTCAAATCCGGCTGCAAAAATGGCTCTTGAAAACCTTAAGTTAATGCGCGATTGCGAAGTTCATCTCACCCATATACCTACACCGGGTGATGAAGCCGGATGGCGGAAACTTAAGGTAAATCTGACATGCGATCCGGAGTATTCAGGTAAAAGCCTGTTTACGGGTGGATAGGAGCATGGAGCTGAGGGCAGGGCAATTATTACAGTATTGAATTGCCAAAGTACTATTCAGCATTTCATTTAAAATAAATAAATATGAGACCTGTAATTTCATTTTGCATCTGCCTGATTGTTTTTTGTACTTCAGCAACCGTAAACGGACAGACAGCTCAACCCATGATCGCAGCTGAAGTTATTGAAGCGATAATAAAACAAACAGGCAGTGAACCGGTGCCAAATACAGTGGATGTCTTCAAGGCTGGAGATCCGCAGACACCGGTTAAAGGTATTGTAACAACGATGTTCGCAACTATGGATGTTCTGAAAAAGGCCGTGGAAATGAAATGCAACCTCGTAATCGCCCACGAACCGGTATTTTACAATCATCGCGATGAAACCACTCAGTTTCAAAACGATCCGGTCTTTCTTGAAAAGAAGAAGTTCATTGACCAAAACAAGCTTGTCGTATGGCGGTTTCACGACTATATCCACCGGATTAAGCCCGACGCTATAGATTATGGGATGGCGCTGAAACTTGGGTGGCTTAAATATACCGACACTAAAGCTGTTGAACATTTTGTTATTCCGGAGACCACTCTGAAAGAGCTTCTGAAAACCCTGAAAAAGATATTCCCGGAGAATGCTTTTAATGTGATCGGCAATCAGGAAATGAAGCTTACAAAGGTTGCATTTTCAGCCGGAGCTCCAGGCAGCGCTGCTCATTTCAGCATGCTTGAAGACAATAATGTTGACGTTTTAATCGCCGGTGAAGTATCGCAGTGGGAAACTTATGAATATGCAAGGGATGCAGTCAGCCAGGGCCGGAATAAGGCAGTTATTTTTCTAGGACATGTCACCTCCGAGGAGCCAGGAATGGAATACTGTGCTGAATGGCTTAAAGGCTTTTTAAATAATATCCCTGTCTGGTTCATTAAAAGCGGACCATCGTACTGGACATACTAAGTTTTCCTTTCTTTAAAAGATAAAAACGGTATGAAATTTGTGGATATTACTGTGCCCCAGAACCTTATACTATGAGAAAAATATTGATCTTTATTTTATTATTGACAACCTTTTCAGGTTGTGAAAAACAGGATACAGTATCTGCTGACGGATACTATCAGGGATCTTTGGTTTACCAGGGACAGCCATTTTTTTCTGCGATTTCTTTCAACGGGAATAACTATGCAGAGGCTGCCTCAGGGGGTGCATTGATCCAGAAATTTCCATGCATTACCAAAGGAATTTATAAGATAAAGCACAACACCATTTCATTTGCGCCGACAGTTTTCCCCGCGATACCTGATTGCCAGTGCGGGATGTTTACAAATGTTAAATTTGATTGCCAGCTGAATGGAGATTATAAGTTGATTCAATCGGGAAATAATCTGAAATTTCAAAGGGGGACAGGGAACGAACTGCAAATATATAATCTGACTTTAATAGAACCTGAACGTTAAAAACGGCATCATGAAAAAGATGACATTGATATTTTTCTTTTCCCTTCTTTTAGTTTCCTGTGAGAAAGACTATTTGATCCCCGATAAAGAGGTTCCTGACTGGTTAAAAGCAGAAATCAGGAAAGATGAACAGACAATGCATGAACATCCCTCATCATGTTTATACTATGGAGCCTGGTTACGCTATACCTGGAAGGATGATTACTACTTTGAATACCATTGTTCCTGTAGCTCCTCGTCTCCATTAGCAATTTCAATGAAAGGCGATACGCTTCATATTGTGGCAAACGATGTCACCACAGATTATTACAAAGAAAAATGTTGCAGAGAATTAGTGTGGAAAGCGCCTGAATATACCGATTCCCCGTGGTAGCAGTTTTTAATGGAAATTAATCCTTGATACATCGGACAGAAGTGCCTTCATAGAGGCCCTGTGTGCCACGAAATACCTGTGACGAATTATAATCTAACTGTCGTACCCAGGCATAATCAGCTCTGTTCGAGGAGGACCAGAACCTGGCAGATGTTCCAAGATTCCTGAAATATCCTGCACCATCACGCCATCCTGCAGGCAGGGCTCTGAACCCACTTTCATTGGTTGATCCGGTATTTGGATTAGTCCAATACTGTATTCCTTCGTGTTTCATCATGCCGCCTTCATTTACCCCACGCCAGTTCTCTTCATCAGCTTCAGCCTGGCTCATCCCAAGGAACATCTCAAGCTGTTTCCATTCGCTGTCGCTGGGCAGATGCCATCCGTCGGGACAAACACCCTGCACATTGCCAGGTTTGATATCGTTCTCTGAATAAATATTCATTGCTGCCGGCCATGTATAAAGGGCACCATAGGTAGCACCGATAGCACCGAAGTTGTCATACCAGCAGTATGCCCGGGTGTATAATGAAAAATCATACCATGCCAGACGCTCCTCAACCCGGGGAATTGTTGAACCGTCAGAATAACGGGTTGCCTTAAGGTTATCAGACATCCAGGTCTGATCACCAATTTTTACGGGATAATATATATTGTGGTCGACATCAATTATCAAAAGTGGTAAAGTAGCGGGTGTGGTAAATGATTTCTTATCACCATAATAAGTAGCAGAGTTGGTTTTCGCAAAAGCTTTGACATAATAAGTCGTGCCTGGCAAAACATCGTAAACGGTAATACTGAAACTACCCGTTAAGTTTCTTGCTCCTAATTTTATTAAAGTTCCATCTGTTTCAGGATTTACTGACTCAGACCAGCAGAATCCATGCTCGCTGATTTCTTCATTTCCACAACTGACAATTGTACCTTTGAATGTATAAATTCCTTCTGAAAAGACTTCTATATCATCAGTGGTAATTGAAAGGATATTTTCAGTTTCAGGTTTTTGGCACCCGTTTATCGAAAAGAGAATAACAACTATTCCGATTTGAATTTTTCTTTTAACAGTGTTCATCAGTCAATATCTCCCTCTTTATTATAAGACCGTTATATCGGAGTTTTTCCCTATCGGAATTGAAATAAACCGGTGAACTTTTCTTCTATTCTCCTGCCAGCACTGATCGTGCCGGGCATCTCTCTGTCAGCTCCAGGGGATTTTTGTTTTTTGACAAAATTGAAGCAACTTAAATTTAAAATCAAGTAGAAGATCTATCATGATTGAATGTTATTAATACTATTTATTACACCTTAAAGCGTTTTGACAAACTGGCAAAATCTTTTGATAAAAATTAGTTTAAGAAAGCATTAACAAATTTTATAATTGTTAGATTTATATTATTCAATTTAACCAATTAGTTTATCCTGAATAACAGGTTCGTTATGAAAGATTTATTGTATGCTTAAACCGGATTGTACGAAAACCATTTAAGATTCCAACAAAAACCACCTTCAGCGAGACATTATAATAAAATGAAAATGAGATTTATAACCTTCCAAAAATTGATGGATTGTAAAATTTGAGATCACATAACGGAACCTAATTTAATACTATGTAAATATGAAATCAAGAAATCTACTATTTGTGAAACGAAGTTTGTACTACATCAGGACAATTGTAATTTTGGCTCTTATTATAGTATTACTCCCGCAATGTGCTGTAAAGAGACCTCCATTGAGTACCGGAGTTGTCGACAAAGTTGCTTTAATAGCGACAACTGTCAATTTTCAACAACAGCTGGGAATCAGTGGTCCTGCAGCTGTTGCCCGTGGTCAATTTAATAAGAGGGCTATTGAAATTAATAGTCTTATGTCAAATTATGCTGACACTTTTCATTTTGCAGTTGCATCGAATCTAAAAAACCAGTTGGGTTGCGAAGTACTTTATGGAAAAGAATTGCATGCATTGCCTCAATATAATGAGTTGAGAAAAAATTATGAAAGAGCGGAAGCACTAAATAAAGAAGATGAAAATTTTCCTGAAGTATTAATTTCATCCGGAGATTTCAATTTTATAATTGCGCAGACAAAAGTGGGTCCTATGAATGGTGGAAAAACAATTTTCCTGGATCCTGATGAATTAAAAGTTACTATTCCCAACCTATGTCAGGAGTTAAATGTAAAACATATTGCTGTTGCACAGTTTGTTTTTACCGGGTTTAGAACAAGTTTAATTCTTCCAACTGATACCTACCTGAATTATACGCTATATTTATACAACCAGTATGGAGACCTTATTGCACTGAGCTCTAATAATGAAAGAACAGTTAAGTTGTTAGAGATTGATCTGACAGGTTCCTTTCGGGATATGGTAAAAGCATATCTTGGTAAGTCGGAATTAATCGAATTACAACCATTGTTCAGCAGGAAGAAATGAAATTTTAATGTCTAATTCTAAATCTTATAAACCATGAAAAACATTTTTAAAGTTCTTATATTACTGCTGGTTTGCTCAGTAAGTCAATCTGGATTAGCTCAAAATACCAAACTCTTCCTGGAATCGAATAAAACCTATGCAAAGGGTAGAATTTATGTCAAAAAATCTTTGATCCCAATTTTAGCAAAGGAATTAACACTTACTAACGATACACTGCTTCAATATACTGATTCAGAGACTGGGTTAGTGAAAGCATTGCCAGTATCTACTGCATCAATTAATTACGTTAAGATCAAAACGGGAACCAAAGCAGGAGCATTTGCATTATATGGTGGTTTATTGATGGGTTTATCTGCATTGTATGGAGTGCTTTCAGCAGAACAACAATCATTACAAATGAATGATGAAACTTCTGGAATTAATTGGGTACCCTTTGTAGGAGCTTTTACTGCCGGAGGGGCACTTATAGGAGCATTAATCGGAGTAGCAACGCCCAGATATAAAAATTTTTATATAAAGGACAATTACACGACGTATACATTTAGGATATCTCCGGATTATTACCAGGGAGGAGGGTTGGGTATAGGAATGCATGTTACTTTTTAAGCTGATGCCTTCCCTAAAACCTCGTGTATGAACTTGTTATCTTTTGTAGTTGGATAGCAAGGGTGGTTTATAGACCAGATTAAAAGTAAAAAAAGTTTTTCGTCAAGAATATTTTAATGTTTTGCACCTTAAAAAACATTATATGAAAAGAGTAATCATCTGTTGTTTGTTAGCCAGTCTGTTAGAAAGTGTTATTGCACAATCTGATTATCAAGACATTGATTTAAACCAAAAAAAAAATGATTCCCGGAAAATTTTCGAATTTTCGATATATACGGGTGTAAATGTCACTAATTTTATCGGAGACGTTGATGCATTTGGCGATACTTTGAATTTTATTACCGGCTTCGATTTTGAAAAGACATACAGAAGTTTTATTATTCCAGTCGGTTTGTCTATATCTGTAAATCCCACCCGATGGCTTTCTCTAAAAACCGGAGCACTTTACGCACCGAAAGGAATGAAATATAAAGACAGTTTTTCTATTGAGGGTGAGGAGTATGGTGCTCATGTGGTATTTAAGCTAAATTATATTGAAATTCCTACATTGATTGAATTGTCTTTCAAAACAAGCCGGGATAATCGACTTTATCTCAATGGAGGCATAACTCCTTCGTATATTGTCTCTTCAAAGATGATTGTCGCAGTTTGGACTGATCCATTTGATAAAGAAGATGAAACTGAAGACTGGGATGAGGTCAGACCATATGAACTTGGATATACTTTAGGTTTAGGGATTAAGAATGATTTTAATTATTGGGGCGTACAATATGAAAAGGGAACAAAATCAGTATCAACAACTGGTTTGAACTTTATAAACCAGACCTTTTCTTTTATTCTTGGAGTTTACTTTTAATTGCCAGTAAAATAAAAGTACTAAAAGAATTAAATAACTGGCTGCCCTATTAAATTCGTAGTGTTACTCTCAGGTGTAGCAAAGAAATGAGGGTGTCTCAAAAGTCGATTCTTACCCCCAAACCCCGCCAGCTGGCGGGGCTTTATAAACCATTGATTTTTAATAAGTCCCCCCTGGGGGATTTAGGGGTAGATTTAATGAAAGAGAGCTTTTGAGACAGCCTCCTTTTTGTTAAATGATAGAATTAAGGGAACTTTTTTTAAGAATTTACGTAAAAAAGATAAAATGATTGATTATTTGTTAATGATATCGCAAACAGATGATCAAAATACGGCATAATGAAAAGATTAGTCATATCCATCCTTATATTGTTCTTGGTTGCCATGGCATTTACAAGCTGCGCAACCAGCAGGAAGAGTCAGGGTGAGTTAAAAGGGCTCATGCTTCTGGATAACCTGAAGCTTCCGAGGAACAAGGCATTCTACTCAAAACATAATATGAGGACAAAGAATGTAGCTTACAGAAAATATAAGAAGAATAGCAGACTTCTGTAAAGACTTACATAAACACTGGACAATAGACTATTGTCCGATGCTGTCCCAAAAGCCCTTTGTGTACCTCAGCGAAGTCCTTAGAACACCTTTGGACCTGGCTAATACATTATTATAAAATCGAGGTTAATTTATCTTTTATTTCTTTAGGTAATGCACCCTTATTTACCATTACTGAGATAGTTCTTAGTAGCAAGTATTCCTCCGACATATATAGATAGCCGCCACAATCCGCATAATCACTAGAATTTTTTATAATGTAGAATTTCTTTCCTTTATCGTTTCGGGCAATTCCTATAATATGCATATTATGCTGATCAATAGTGGTGTAATTATCAAAGGCATTCTGCCTCATTTGTTGTGAAATTGAAGTAACAGAATCATTCAATACCGCAAAACCATTGTTATAGCCATCCCTGATATCACCATCCCAGCATACAGAATAATTATGGAGCAAAGCATAATCTACAACATTGCTAAAATCACTAATAGGAAGGTTTAAGTAGTAGTTATTGTTCCAATTTGATTCTATTTCCAAAATAAACTTTGCATAAAAAGGATGATGTGTGAAGGATGTTATTTCGACATAATCATCAGGATTGATCCCAATCAAAGCTTCGGCAAAGGATTTTGGCGTATATTGCTTCTGGTTATAGGTAAAAGCATCGGGGGCTTTTCCCAGGGTTCCTGATAAAATATCAGCAATATTTTCCCTATATCCCTCCGCTGTCATATTTCCACGACCATTCTTTACATAATATTTCACCTTTTCAAGCAATTTATAATCCATCCTACCATGATTATATGAAGAAGTGGTATCTGTCTTTCCTGAATATACTATTTGAGGAATCGCACCATATTTCTTATATGCACTCATTGCACTAAAAGTTAAATCGCCGGGTCCAAAATAACTCTTACCATTCATTCTAATATATTTCTCGGCTTTGTCGGTATATGTCGGAGTAAGAAAAAACATTGGTGAGAGTACAACGGGTTTTTTCCCAAGTCGTATAGCTTCAGTTTCAATGAAAGATGTAGTTGCAAAGCACCAGCAGAGACCGGTTTGCTTCTGATCTTTTATCGGGGTGCTCTCTATCAGCTTAACAGTTATATATCCTTCTCGTTTCGGATTTAAATTGCTCTTTCTGGGTTTGGGGAGATAGATGTTTGTTGTCGTTCGTAATCTTAAGGGAAATGAACCCCCGCCTTGAATCCATCTTCCGTCAATCACAGAATCCCCAGGTAATATAAATCCTTTAAAAAAAGATCCGGGTCCGATAGTTGATGAATGGTCTGTAATCACACTGTCTTGAAGAACCCTAACCGAATCAATATAAATATCTTTCGTCGATTGCTCAGGAACATCCAGATTACCTTCTATAAAATTATCCTTTATGGCAAATTTCATAACTACAAATATCGAGGAGCTGTTGGGCAAAATTATATTACCTGCCCATGAACCCTTTAACCTTTCCGGCTTAATGTTCTGTCCATTAAGTAAGCAGAAGGCAAAGAACAGGATTATAGAAATAAAAGTTTTTGTTTTCATAATTAGTAGTATTTAATCGAAGCAACATGCCATTCTAATACATAGACTGTTATATTAAAG
>CAZCQC010000142.1:0-5122 GCA_964500155.1 uncultured Rikenellaceae bacterium
CGACTGATGGTTTTGATACGGCGCGAATTCTGATCGGCGTAAAATCTGAACAGGTTCTGAGAGATTTAGCTGCCAATAAAGCCGATTCGATGACAGTAAAAGAAAAGACGGACCTTTTTGAATATGTTACTTTAGTATTAAATAAGGAGCAGGATCTTTCACAATTTCTTTCAAGATTTTTTGAAAGAAGAGGTATTGACAGGAATTTCAATAGTAAAATCGTGATCAACCGTTTTGAGCTGATCAATTTCGACCAGAGAATTCCAGTATATTTAAGTGAAGAATATGCCAATCGCCGGCCCCTTCAGCAAAACGACACAATTAGAAGAACAGGGCCTCCCCAGGGAATGATGAGGCCGTCGGGACGTTCTTCAGAAATTCTCGTTAAAAGACCCTTTTATGAGACGAATTCTTACAGGCTGGATTTTGAATATCTGATTGATTTTTCAGATAAGCAGAAAATAATTCTCAGGGAGACTGCAGCTTCTTTGGCATTAAGCACCTTCAGTATCCTTCTGGTTGTTATCCTTTTCCTGATCACCTTTAAAAACCTGATGGAGGAAAAAAGATTATCAAACCTGAAGACCGATTTCATCAATAATATGACCCATGAACTCAAGACGCCATTATCGACAATTACTGTTGCAGGTAAAACACTTGAGCTCCCCATGATCAGGACCGATGAAGCCAAGATACTTGAAACAGCAAAGCTGATCGGGAAGCAAAGTGTCCATCTTAATCAGCTGATAAATATGATCCTTGAAATCAGCATGTGGGAAAGGACTCAATTTCAGCTTGACAAGAAAAAAGTCCCGATTGAGGAGTTTATGAATGATATCGTAGAAAGCTTCAGGTCGGGAGGAGGAAACTCCGCCACAATAACCCAGAAATACAATTTTAAAGATTTGGATGTTGATCTCGACACATTATACTTTACAACTCTGATGAATAATCTTCTTTCAAATGCAGTGAAGTATTCCGACAAGGATCCGGTTATAGAAATTGAAGGATTTACTGAAGAAAACAATGTATGCATAAAAGTCGCTGACAACGGAATAGGCATCAGCAAAAATGATCAGAAACATGTCTTCGATAAGTTTTATCGCGCATCGACCGGAAACATACACAAATACAAGGGTCTCGGCCTTGGGCTCTATTATGTTAAAAAAATCGCTGAAGCCCACGGAGGAGACGTTACGGTTAGCAGTAAACCGGGAAAAGGTAGTATATTTACAGTAACATTACCCTATTAACGTAATTTGTCAGGTTATGAAAGTTTTATTGGCAGAAGATGACAGGGATTTTGGAAACATCCTGTCGCAATATATATCAATCAGCGGATTTGATGTAACCCTTGCCCGCGATGGCAAAGAAGCCTGGGAGCTATTCAACAAGGACAAACCGGATATGTGCGTTCTTGATGTTATGATGCCTGAGATGGACGGATTTACTCTGGGTGAAAAGATAAAGGAGTTACGGCCTGAGATCCCCATTATTTTCCTTACTGCTAAAAGTCTTAAAGAGGATATAGTCAGAGGCTTGAAGATAGGAGCAGATGATTATATCACAAAACCTTTCGATCCGGAGGTTCTTATTCTCCGGATCAGCAACATCCTGAAAAGAGCATATTCCTCAACCAATGATGAATTCAAAATTTCAAACACAATACTGAAGTTTAATACTCTTGAGCTCCTTTGCGGCAATACAAAAGAAAAGCTGACACTGAAAGAAGCCCAACTACTGAGATATTTTATTATAAATAAGAACAAGATCCTTGCAAGAGAAGATATTCTGACCGAGATCTGGGGAGAGGACGATTATTTCCTGGGCCGCAGTATGGATGTATTTATATCAAGGCTCAGAAAATATATCTCTGACGATAAAAACATTGATATCCGAACGGTAAGAGGAACCGGTTTTATCCTAGAAGAGGTAAAACCCGGCGAGGAATTCAAGACTGAGGAATAATAAAGTTTTAAGCCCGGTCAGGGCGACTTGTTTTGATTAAGTCCCTCCCTCCCGGGGGAGGGATTCAGGGAGAGGCCTTACTTCCCTCCCACGACTTCCTTAACCTTATTATACAATGCTTCTCCCCTCAGATTTCTTCCAATGATCACGCCGTTTTCATCAAGCAGGAAATTTGCCGGGATTGCAGAGACTGCATACATCTGGGCAGCCGCACTGTTCCAGTATTGAAGGTCTGATACATGTGTCCAGGTAAGCTTATCATTAGCAATTGCATTAACCCAGTCATCCTTAGTACGGTCAAGAGAAACTCCGAAAACATCAAATCCCTTCTTATTAAATTCATTATAGACTTTGACAACATTCGGATTTTCCTGGCGGCAGGGGCCGCACCACGCAGCCCAGAAATCAACAAGCAGAAGCTTTGCTCCTACTTTTGAATAGAGGCTTACGGGATTCCCGTCAGGGTCGTTCAGTGTAAAGTCAGGAGCTTTCTGTCCGATTGCAGCCGCTTTCATTTTTTCAACCCTTGTCTTCAGGTTCCTTATAGTCTCAGTATTTGCAACAGCAGTATCCATTGCATTGATGTATGTTTCAATCTCCGATCCTTCCATATCATAGGTAAGTCCTGATAGAATTTGCGGGGAGGCAAATGAAGCAGGATTGTTTTTTACAAAATCTTTCTGCATCTGTGTCATCTCCTTCTCTCCCATTTCAATCTCCTTCATCAGCTGTGCCGCTTTTGCAGTATCTGAAGTCTGCTCAGCCATCTGATAATCATTATAGATCTTATTATACTTTTCACTAAAGGCATTAAGGGAATTGACAAAACCATTATATTCATCCTGCGTCTTCGAACCAGTTATTTTTGCTCCGTAAAGGGAATCGAGTTTACCTGCTATTGTCATCTCAGTATTCTCAAGGAAAAATTGTGTTCTCATTCTTGTATTCCTGGCACTAAGCAAAACCAAATCGGGATATTTAACTGCACCACCCTTCATCCTGAAGGATCCCTTGTAAGCAACTGCAGAATCAATTGTAACTATTTTCCCGGCTTCAATTTTCTGAAGCATAAATGTCACACTGTCGGCACCATCAATTTTACCATTAATGACATAATGCGGTTCAGTAGAGCATGCACCAATGGTGATAGCAATAAGAGTCAAAAAGAAAAGTTTCTTCATTTTTATTATTTTGATTAGTAATTCAGAGTTATAATCCGGATAAATTCGCGCAAAGATATGAATTAATGTTAATTCCGGTTATCTTTTAAAATATTTATTAAGAAGGCTGAGTGCTGCCTTGTAGGAGGTTATAGTTCCTTTGTAGAGTTCTGTTTCAAGTTCGAGAACAAGTGATTTTACTTCTTCCTGATTATAAAATGAGGTCTTCAGGTACTCGGAAATCATATCATGCATCCGGATAACTTCCTGCTGCTTTCTCAATTCCTCAAAATAGCCGGTCTTTTTGGCGTAGCCTGCATAATCCTCAATAATTTTTAAAATTTCTCTTATGCCGGCATTCTGACGTGCAGAACATGTAAGCGCCAAAGGCTTCCAACCCGACTGGGTTCCCGGGAATAGAGAAAGTGCATTCTGAAATATAACTCTTGAGTTTTCGGCTTGTATTATATTCCCGCCATCAGCTTTAGTAATAGCAATTACATCGGCCATCTCAATTATTCCCCGCTTGATTCCCTGAATTTCATCTCCGGCGCCTGTCAGCATAAGCAGGAGGAAAAAATCAACCATCGCACGTACCGCAGTCTCCGACTGCCCGACTCCTACGGTTTCAACAATTATTGTATCAAATCCGGCTGCTTCGCAAAGTATTATCGATTCCCTGGTCTTTCTTGCAACTCCTCCCAGTGTCCCTGCTGATGGAGAAGGTCTGACGAACGCATTGGGATGGACACTCAGTTTTTCCATTCTTGTCTTATCCCCCAGGATGCTTCCTTTCGTATTCTGGCTGCTTGGATCAATAGCCAGTACAGCAATCTTCTTTCCCATACCTGCAGCAAGTAATCCAAAAGACTCTATGAAAGTACTTTTACCTGCACCGGGTACACCAGTAATTCCTACTCTTATTGACCGTGAACTGTGCGGGAGGCATTTTTCAATAATTGACTGTGCGGGATTGAAATGCTCCGGTAGCGAGCTTTCAACAAGCGTTATTGCCTGGCTCAGTATCGTCCTGTTACCCGTTAATATTCCTTCCACAAACTCACTGACAGAATATCTCTTTCTTTTTTTTCCCGAGTTCTTTGTAAAAACATCAGGATTTATATTAGGAGGCTGTGGAACACCTTCCTGAATTCTGAGGGAGAGTTTATTACCGTCCTTTTCCTCCATTACTTAATTAATTCTTCGGAGCTTCCTGATTTACATCAGCATTCAGCATTAGTACAACCTCTGAATTCTTAGGATCGTTCGTATAAACATAAATTGCTTTTGTAACCTTCCCTTTATAGCTGCCTGAATTGAAAACGGCCTTTATTGAACCTGATTCTCCCGGCTTGATACCCTGTCCCTGTATTCCCTGCTGAACTGCTGTACATCCGCAAGATGCTTTTATATACCTTATAACAAGATCACTCTTGCCATCATTCTTAAATTTAAATTCAACATCACTCGCACCTGATCCGGGGATTGTTCCCAACTCAACAGTTTTTGTTTCGACATTGAATACCGGAGCATTTGCAAGTTCTTCCTTAGTCAGTTCTGAAAAATCTTCGACAAGATTGGCACTAACCGCATAATAAACATTCTGATCGACAATATCATTTATCTTAAGTCTTACAATATCTGTTGTATATCCCCATGCCTGATTCCTGGTGGCATCATAGGTTCCCTCAATAATGCCTTTTTGGCCAGGTTTCAATGTCGTTGGATTAGCTTTCATAAAAAGATGAGGCGGGACATTGTCAAACTCAATTTTTGCGGGCTGGGCAGACGTGTTTATCACCTGCATTGTCCTGATTTTCTTTTCATTCTTCTTAATATTAGTGAATGCCAGATGATTGCTCTCGAACCTGACAGGCCCGACAGGGAAAATAAAAAGTTCATCAGTGGTTTTTTCATGTGGTAGAACTTCACCCTTAATAACAAGAACAACAACTTCAGGTTTAGAATTTGTATAAACCGATAATGTCTTATTA
>CAZCQC010000143.1:0-2883 GCA_964500155.1 uncultured Rikenellaceae bacterium
TGGATCCGGTTCGGTTATCTCAAGGCTTTCGCTGATGGCTCAATTGGTTCATCAACTGCCTTAATGTTTGAACCTTACTCAGATAATCCTTCCACTTGCGGGTTGGCCATGTGGCCTTATGAGGAACTTGAAAAAATGGTACTTACAGCGGATAAAATGGGATTTCAGATAGGAATACATGCTATTGGCGATAAAGCCAACAACTGGATACTTAATGCTTATGAAAAGGCGATAAAAGTCAATGGTAAACGCGACAGTCGTCATCGCGATGAGCATACCCAGACCCTGCTGCTTTCAGATATCCCCCGATTTGCGCAGCTTGGAATTATACCATCAATGCAGCCTACTCATTGCATATCAGATAAGCTATTTTATGAGAAAAGGGTCGGGTATGAACGATGCAAAGGCACATACGCCTGGCGGAGCCTTCTGAACACCGGGGCACAGCTTGCTTTCGGAACTGACTACCAGGTTGAACCGCTTAACCCTATGGAAGGATTATATGCTGCTGTCGCAAGGAAAGACAGGCTGGGCGAGGAAGGTGATGGCTGGTTCCCGGAACAGAAGCTCACAATGGAGGAGGCAATAAAGTACTATACTCTGGGATCGGCATATGCTCAATTCATGGAAGACAGAAAAGGTATGATCAGACCAGGCTACCTGGCTGATATTGTCATTACCGATAGTGACCTGCTTGCTATTCCGGAGGAAGAGATAATGAAAACAAAGATCGACTATACCATAGTCGGAGGAAAAATTGTATATAATTCCAAGGAGTAATACCGGCAAATTTGATCATTTAATTCCTCCTGAAGGTTTTAAAACACTCATTACTTTTTCACGGTACATTCTTCCAATTGGTAACTGTGTATTTTTAAGGATTACCTGGATTGAATTGAATCCTGTTATCTTCTGAGTATTTATAATATATGATTTATGTATCCTGATAAAGTAATCAGTTGAAAATTTATGCTCGAATTCTGTAAGAGAATCTCGAACTATATAGTTTTTGCCGGCAGTAATTACTTTTACATATTCACCGTACCCTTCAAAATACAAAACGTCATCGTAGAGAATCTTAAATATATTTTTACCATCCTGGATATATATGAACTTCATTTCCTTAGGACTGGTGTGAATATCTGCACTTTTCACTTCAACTTTCCTTGACCGGTTACAGAACCTGTTAATTGCCTTAAGAAATCTTTCAAATGAAATAGGTTTAAGAAGAAAATCAACAACATCAAGGTCATATCCTTCAATAGCGTATTCCCTGTATGCCGTTGTTATTACTACATAAGGAGGATCCGGAATTGACTTAAGAAAGTCAAGGCCATTAATCTCAGGCATATTGATATCCAGAAACATAAGGTCAATTTTTTCTCTCTGCAGGTATTCAACAGCCTTTAAAGCACTTTTACATTCCCCGGCAATTTCAAAAGAATCCAGCTTGCCAAGGTGTGTTTTAATAAGCTTTATTGCGAGAGGTTCATCATCAATAATCAGACATTTTGTTTTATTACATTCCATTTGTTACAGTTGTATTTTAAGAAAAACTGAATATGTATTAACTGATTGATTGATAACTAAATCGTGCTTTTCCGGGTATAACAGTTCAAGCCTCTTCTTTGCATTATTAATTCCGATACCGGAAATTTTGCCGTCGGAATTCTCATAACTTACAATACTGTTTATAACTGTAAAGAAAAGCAGACCGTCGCTCATTGCAAGTGAGATTCTTATCCAGGGACTTCCCGAATCTTTATCAGGTCCATGCTTAAAGCTGTTATCAACAAATGTATGAAGAATCATCGGTGCAATCTGCCATTTGTTCAATTCACCGCTAATGTTAAACTGAATGTCGCAGGAATCATATCTGACTTTCTGTAACTCTATGAAGCTGTTAAGAAAATCTATTTCTTTAGTGAGCTGTACCCTGTCAGAGCTGCAATCATATATAATGTAGCTAAGCATATCTGCCAATCTGATTATGAGGTCAGGTGTCCTGTCAGATTTCTCCAGAGAAAGTGAGTATAAATTATTTAGTGTATTAAACAGGAAATGCGGATGGATCTGACTCTTAAGGATTTTTAATTCAGCTTCTTTAAGTTTAAGTTCTGACTCCAGTCTGTCATGCTCAATGTCTTGCTGAAGCAAGGCCTTTTCTCTCAGATGCCCTGAAATCTTAAAACCCGCCAGAGGTGCCATCCCAAAGACAAAAATCAGCATTGCTGCAAAATAGTTATATAATACATAATCATTAGGGTCATTATAAATTAAGGGCTCAATAATATATGTCCTTACCAGATATGGTACAACAGGATACAGGACAACTATAAGGATCAGGATTAGGGAAAACAGGAAAAATTTATTCCTGAAATAAAACTTAGGCAGGACAAAGTCAACGGCAAGGTGAGTTATTAATATGACACCTGGTAAAAAAGCCAGATTTGTCATAAAGGATATCCTTAAGGATTCCAGGTAATCAAGATTCAGGCCCCCGACCAAAAAGAAATAATGTTGAGCAGTGGATCGCTGAAAAGAAAAAAACAGAACATAAAAGATCCAGTAAAGAATATAGAAATTCAGATTCTTACTGGAAAAAACCATTTTAACCAAATCTTTAACCATTTTACTGATTATGGTCTTTGTTCAAATATACGATCAAATTCATAAAAGCACGAAGGTTGCATGTAAAATGCAGTGAAACTCAGTTTAATGTATATGAATAACAATTTCTATCTGAAATGAAATTAAAAATTGTCTGTGTTTGAAATTTTCCGGACCATGATTCATATCTCTTTCCCTGGTTTTTCACAATCAGGTTCTTACCGTTCAAAGGTCTTTATCAACGTTTATTGGCAAAATCTTGTCGTTCGTTGA
>CAZCQC010000144.1:0-3872 GCA_964500155.1 uncultured Rikenellaceae bacterium
TTATGTTCCACAGTTATTACTACTTTACCTTTATGGGCTCCCTCTCCAAAATGTCTGAATGCTTTTGGAGCTTCATCTAACTTGTAGGGTCCATCTATCACGGGTTTGACTTTACCGGCTTCGAAAAGCTCGTTCATATAAGCTAAATCCTTGTTTTGCTTCAGCCCAACGATACGTATGTTCTTTTTACTAATCATCGAAATCCAAGGCCCGAGTAATAAAGCTTGTAAAAGCCTAACCATGGAACCTCCAACCGTGACATAAATTCCACTAGGACATAATGCTCGGACATAATCTGATATCGAACGATTTGTCTTAACATCAAGAATCAGATCATAACATTGCCCATTTTTAGTGAAATCTTCTTGTTTATAATTAATGACATGATCAAAACCAATTGAGCGCATCATATCCAATTTGCCAGAACTGTCAACACCAGTAACTTCAACTCCATATAATTTGGCAATCTGCACAGCAAATGTACCTACACCTCCACCCGCACCATTAATTAAGAGTTTTTGTCCTGAATGAATTTGCCCTTTATCACGAAGACCCTGTATCGCCAGCATTGCTGCCTGAGGTATTGCCGCTGCTTCTTCGAAGCTCATACTGACCGGCTTTAATGCTAATTCATTTTCATGAGCACAAGCATATTCAGCGAAGCCTCCCCAGCTGCCGCTCAGATCTCCATACACTTCATCCCCAAGCTGATACTTCTTTATTTTTTTACCAACTGCTTCAATTCGTCCTGCGATGTCGGAGCCGAGTATTTTTATTTTCGGTTTAAAAAGACCGTTGATGAGGCGATTTATAAGGTCACCTTGAAGGAGACCCAAATCCCAATCATTTATTGAAACCGCATAAACTTTTATCAAGATTTCATCCTCCTTGGGAATAGGTTTATCTACCTCTTTTAATTCAAGAACATCAGGTGTTCCGTATTTTGTATAGACAATTGCTTTCATTTTCTATTTTTTATTTGGAGAATTAGATTGTTACTTGTCAAGGACAAAAATTATGTCGAAGGTAGAGTAGTTCTTAATCAAAGTGGCTGAAAAATAGAGGCTTGCGAAGGATGGGCAGTGGGAGGCTTCTTACTCCAGAAGCAAGCCGGGAAATTATACAGTGCCCTCTAAGAGGTTTGTTATCATGGGTGCAGAAATATAATATCATTTGAAATTTGTCAAGGTAATTGTGGATAAGTTCCGTGAGGAGCTATGCAACCTAACGGCCCGGCAATAAAGGGCGTTTGTGTTCCCGCTTTTCCCCGAAAAAGCGGGATGGCACGTGTTTTTGCAGTCATGGTACAAGTTTTATTGAGCGCTGGCGCGATCGCGGTACAAGTTTGATCGGAGCCGGTAAACTATCACGGTACAGAATTTTAGTTGGAGGCACTGGCGCAGTGTCGCGATACTAGCTGGAATGGAGCAAAAAATTGGTCAAGGTGCAGAAGTTTAATTGTGAGCACTGGTGCGAAGTCTGGGTTTAGCGGTTAACGGAAAACTATCCGAAGGCAGGAGCAAGAGCAAAAACCATGACAAACAAATGACCTTTATTGTCCGTGTTAGCTTAAGTTGTTTTAAAGTCCTGGTAACAAAACAAATCTTAAAATTAAAGGAATTTAGTCTACACCCTCAATCAGAATAGTATCACACTTTGATGAGTTTAATCTGTGTTTCAGAATCTTTTGATAATCTGCAGAATAATACCAGTCTTCGAAATCTTTTTTACTGTTGAATTTTACCAAAACAGACTTCGTATAATCCCATTTACCCTCCAAAAGAGTGGGGGATTCATCAATTGCAAGATATTCTCCTTCGTATTTTGAAAAAATATCATCGAATTTATCGAGGTATTTTTCATATTCTTCTGGATTATAAATCTTGATCTGAGCGACAAAATAATGTTTCATTATTATTGGTTTAAATATTTGGGGTCAAATCTGTTTAGAAAGCTCAATTAGATTATACAAATCTCCTTTCATTTTCCTCTGCTCTTGGAATCCACAACTAGTATACATTTTTTGAGCTGCATTAAAAAAAACATGGTTCCCAGTGATCACTCTAATTTCATTGAATTTTTTATCCTTAAATAATTTAATTACTGATTCAATTTGGTTTCTGCCATATCCTTGTCCCTGATAGCTGGGTAATATACAATTTTGCCCAATTATTCCAATTGGATATTGTCGATCGTCCCAACTAAAGTATCCAATAGGATTATTACCTAAGCAAGAGAATAAAACATATTTACCAATGGTATCAGGGTTATTGAATGCTTCATAATCTTCCTTTTCCCATTGATGATAAAATCCTTGTCTCTCATTAGGAAAGTAGTCAATCAATCTTTTATAGGAAGTTTTTAATAAATTTTTGATAAGTCCCGGCTTAAAATAATCTATCGTTCTATAAACTATCATAATCTGTTATGTTCATAATAATCTGGCTGCTTTTCTATTCCAACGCGTTGATAATTAAAGCTAACTTGTTTTTATGGTTAGTTTTGTTTATTTTCTCTCGTATAAGAATGTTATTCTCAGGATCTCAACAACAATCCCGATAAATTAACAGGGATTGTTTCGTTGAAGAAATTTAGCTATTGTAAAAATTTTCTACTCTGTTTCAATCTTATTCAACCTGTTTTTCTGTCCATAGTTTATTGATTCATAAGTCAAAATGGATAAAATTGAACCTAATACACTTGCAATGATATCATAAATATCATAGTGTTCGCTGGCTCCCACAATTGATGTAAATTCTTCAATCGTCAAAATTGCAGATATCATAAAAGTAGAAATATACACCATCATGCGTCCAAACCTTGGTTTTGCTGTCAAAACAGGGTTGACAGCGCATAAACTGATAATATATGCGGCTATAAAATTTGGGAAACTTCCAGTAATGATTTTAGAAAGAGTTGAATTTGAGAAATATGGTCTAAAATACTCTTTATTTAAAGTTACTAACCCAAATAATAATGCAAAAAGTAGAATATTTATTCCGATTATTTTAAACCTACCTTTATATTCAGTATTCATATTCACAGTATTTTCATTCAAAAATATTTAATTCATTTTGTCTAGTCATGCAAATTTTACAATATAAGCAATCACAGAAGATGGCTTGTTGTTGTCTCTTCATACGAAATTCGGAAAAGTAGCCTGTCCCGGCAATTAAACAGGGGTTGTCTCGTTTTAGTAATTTTGCCTTTTCTGTTATGGTTAGTTCTTTTTGAGATTGTCTAACATGCAGGGAATCAGGAATTAACCATAACTTCCCGGCGTTAGGGCTTAGTAAGCGTTACCTGACGCAGCATCCGGGTAGAATCCTGGTACCCGCCAGCTGGCGGGCCACAAAACTGTCACGGTGCAAGGAGGGTTTGGCGCGTGTTTTTGCCATCTAGGTACAAATTTTGTTGAGTTCTGGCGCGATCGCGGTACAATTACGATCGGAGCCACGAGGTTATCCCCGGTTACAAAGTTCGCTGAGGGCACTGGCGCAGTGTCGTGGTACAATCTGTCTCGAAGCTAGAAACCTGTCATGGTGCAGGATTTGGATTGCGGGCAGGTGAGCGTGTCCGGCTTTAAGATGTAAAACGAATTTATATGGCCAGCCGAGCAAGTAATGGTGATAAAAGATCAAAAGAGAAAAAAGCGTACGGGCCCATAAATTACTTGTGGTTTTTGCTCGGCTGGCGTTTACGTCACCAGTCAAAAACCGTGACAAACAACTTACCCATATTGTCCGTGTTAGCGGTTAGTATGTTATTTTAAATCAATTGTTTAGCAGTCTTAGATTTGCGAGTCTGACCTTTTGCTTTTTTTGATTTATTCCTTTTGATAAAATCACTAATCGCTTTTTCCTCTTCCTTTG
>CAZCQC010000145.1:0-7948 GCA_964500155.1 uncultured Rikenellaceae bacterium
TTACGATGATGCCAGTAAGGAATTCACTCTTTCCTCTATGACAGGATTTGGAATTGATGGCGGAGATGAAATTAAAAAGCTTGATTTTGAAGAGGTCAGAGGCGATTTTCATTCAAACAGAGTTGTTGCTGCTATACAGGAGCACATCAGGCAGAAGAGTGCCCTCGGGGATGAACTTATTGAACGAATGAACAGGTTAAAAAACTAAAGGTTTTATCTTCCCGAGTACATCTTATCGTAATATTTCTCATAATCCCCCGAAATAATTCTTTCGAGCCATTTACTGTTGGAAAGGTACCAGTCGACTGTTTTTTCAAGTCCCGCAGCAAATTCAGGAATAGGAGTCCATCCAAGTTCGCTCTGAAGCTTTGATGAATCAATGGCATAGCGCTGGTCATGCCCGGGCCGGTCCTTAACATATGTAATCAGCTTTTCTGAAGTACCGGCAGAACGACCAAGCTTCCGGTCCATAATTTTGCACAGAAGTTTAATAAGGTCAATGTTTTTCCATTCGTTATTACCGCCAATATTATAGGTCTCGCCGGTCTTTCCCTTGTGAAATATCAGATCAATTGCTGAGGCATGGTCTTCAACATACAGCCAGTCGCGGATATTCTCTCCCTTTCCATAAACAGGAATAGGTCTGTCGTTCTTTATATTATTTATTGCCAGCGGAATTAGTTTCTCCGGGAACTGGTTCGGACCATAATTATTTGAGCAATTGGAGATTATGACGGGGAGCCCGAATGTGTGTCCATATGCTCTTACCATGTGGTCGGAGCTTGCCTTGGAAGCAGAATAGGGACTTTTCGGATCATATGCTGTTTCCTCAGTAAACATGCCATCTTTCCCAAGCGATCCGTAAACTTCATCAGTGGAGATATGATAAAACAATTTGCCCTCAATATTGTCCTTCCATAAACTAAGGGCGGCATTTAGCAGGTTAACGGTTCCAACTATGTTTGTATAAACAAATTCATCGGGTGCCGTAATTGACCTGTCAACATGCGATTCAGCTGCCAGATGGATTATTCCGTCAAAACGGTGCTTTTTGAAAAGATCTAAAACGACCTGTTTGTTGACAATATCAGTTTTTTCGAAAAGATAATTGTTCTTTTTCTCGATATCTGCCAGGTTCTCAAGATTTCCTGCATATGTAAGTTTGTCTGCATTTACTATTCTGTATCCGGGATATTTGTTTACAAACATCCTCACTACATGTGATCCTATGAATCCGGCACCGCCGGTAACAAGTATACTTTTTTCAGGTGCCATTATTTTTTATCCTTTCTTATATATTTTTCCCATTCCCAGGCTGTTTTCATCGATTCATCAAGGGTGCTGACGGTCCTCCATCCAAGTTCCCTGTTTGCAAGAGATGGATCAGCCCATATCTTTTCAATATCTCCGGCCCTACGCCCGGTAATCTGGTAATTCAGACTGATGCCCGTAACCCTTTCAAATGATTTAATTGCTTCAAGTACCGAAACCCCCGTACCCGTTCCGAGATTAAAAACCTCATAACTTGAGTTGTTTCTGTTTTCAACAAGTCTCTTAACAGCTGTTACATGAGCTTTAGCCAGGTCAACAACATGCAGATAATCCCTGATGCACGAGCCATCCGGAGTATTGTAATCATTTCCGAAAACCTTCAGTTCTTTCCTGAGGCCATAGGCAGTCTGGGTTATGTATGGGACAAGATTCTCAGGAACTCCTCTGGGAAGTTCGCCGATAAGGGCTGAAGGATGAGCTCCGATAGGATTAAAATATCTTAATGCGATTGCTTTTATTTTTTCGGTTGCAGCAGCAGTATCTCTTATGATCTCTTCCCCGACCTGCTTTGTATTGCCATAAGGCGACATAGCAGGCTGAATGGGTGCGTCTTCTGCCACGGGAAGTCTTTCCGGCTGTCCGTAAACTGTGCATGATGAAGAAAAAACAAGATTCGGAATACCATAAGTTTTCATAGCTTCCAGGAGGTTTATCAACGACAGAAGATTATTTCTGTAATACTCAAGTGGCTTGTTAACAGATTCTCCGACAGCTTTGTATGCAGCAAAATGGATTATACCTTCAACGTTTTCCTGCTTCTGCAGGAAGGTATTCAATTTGTCCCTGTCACATATATCAAAAACAGCAAGTCCGGGCTTGATACCCGTTATCTGGAAAATGCGGTCTACAACTTCTGCTTCGGAATTGTAGAGATTATCAATAATCATTACATCAAATCCGTCTTCAATAAGCTCAACGGTTGTATGGGAACCGATGTATCCTGTCCCTCCAGTCACAATTATTTTCTTTTTCATCATATGTTCAGGTAAATATTTTTCCGGCTTTTAATGGTTTTTTAATATAGGGTGATAATCCCCTACAAGTCCGACAGGGTTGGAATTTCTTATGGTGAATGCAGTGATTACCGATTGGCGGGCATCATTGAGCCCGAAACCTCTCCCGGCAATAATCTCCCTGTAGGAAGTTGTATGAAGCTCTCCGAATCCTTCACTGAATTCTATCTCCTCGCCATCCACAACGATAGATCTGAAGGTTCTTTTTCCGGTTTCTTTTACCGATTCGGGGAGATCATTGTAATCGATACTGAGGAACCATCTTACCCTGGCATTTTCGAGTTCCAGATATCCGGCAGCCTTATTTGGCTGCGATATATGTACAATATTCCTGGTAGTATCACCAAATATCCAGGTCAGCATATCAAAGAAATGGATACCTATATTGGTTGCCACACCGCCTGACTTCTGGACATCTCCTTTCCATGAAATGTAGTACCAGTTTCCCCTGCTTGTAATATATGAAAGGTCAATATCATAGACCTTATCTTTGGGACCATTTTTGATTTTCTCCCTCAGCTCAACAATTTTGGGATGAAGGCGTAATTGCAGAATAGTATATATTTTGCGGCCAGTTTCGTTTTCGATTTCCTGAAGAGCTTCCACATTCCAGGGATTAAGCACGATTGGCTTTTCACATATTGCCTCAGCCTGGTGCCTTAAAGCAAACCGTATATGGGAATCGTGGAGATAATTAGGAGAACAGATGCTGACATAGTCAATCTTGGTTCCGGTCCTCTTAAGCTTATCAAAGTGCCTGTCGAACCTTTCAAACTCAACAAAGAAATCACTCTGGGGAAAATATCCGTCAAGAAGTCCAACGCAGTCGAACTTATCGAGGCTTGCAAGAAGATTATTGTCGGTGTCTTTTATTGCTCTGAGATGACGGACAGCAATATAGCCTGCCGCTCCGATAAGACCAAAATTTTTAGGATTCGATTCCATTTTAATTTAAAATAAAAAAAACTACTTATCAACCTTAATAACATTTCCATCCTGAATTCTGTACTTTTCTCCGCTTTCAGGGCAGATTGCATACCCATTTTCATCGAATTGAAGCTTGTGCCCGTATTCGCTCATCCAGCCGGTCTGCCTTGCAGGATTCCCCACAACCAGGGCGTAAGGCTTTACATCCTTAGTAACAACAGCCCCTGCGCCGATAAAGGAATATTTGCCTATCCGGTTTCCGCATACGATTGTTGAATTGGCCCCTATGGATGCCCCTTTCTCAACCAGCGTCGGAACATAACTGTCTTTTCTGATAATTGCACTTCTTGGATTGACGATATTTGTGAAAACCATCGATGGGCCAAGAAAGACATCGTCTTCGCAAACAACACCTGTATAAATAGATACGTTATTCTGAACTTTCACATTCTTTCCAAGCTTTACACCGGGTGATATCACAACATTCTGACCAATGTTGCAATTTTCGCCAATTTCGGAGCCGGTCATTACGTGACTGAAATGCCATATTCTGGTTCCATTGCCTATTCTGGTACCTTCGTCTATAACCGCAGTTTCATGGGCAAAATATTCTTTTTCCATTATTGATTTCTTTCAAAAAAGTTTAGAATTATTTTTGTAATGAAATCAAGCTGATCCTGTTCCATTTCAGTATGCATAGGCAATGAGAGCACCTCTTTGCATAGTATGTTCGTAACTGGGAAATCAGATTCCTTATACCCGAGATACCGGTAAGCTTCCTGCATGTGGAGCGGACCCGGATAGTAAATCATTGCAGGTATCTTATATTCTTCCAGGTACTTCTTCAGATCATCCCTCTTCCCGTTTTTAACCCTGATAGTATACTGATGAAAAATATGTGATGAATAGTTTTCCCTTACCGGAACCTCAATCCCGGAACAACCTGCAAAAGCTTTATCATAAAAATCAGCAACTGCTCTTCTCGCAGCATTAAACTGATCGAGATATTTAAGCTTGACTCTTAATATTTCTGCCTGGATTGTATCAAGCCTTGAATTGACACCAATATCATTGTAATGATAGCGCTCTTTCATTCCGTGATTTGCAATGCTCCTTAGCTTAATTGCGAGTCCATCATCATTTGTATATACTGCTCCCCCGTCGCCATAGCATCCAAGGTTCTTTGAAGGGAAAAATGATGTAGTGCCTGCGTTCCCTATCGTACCTGCTTTTTCTATAGTACCATCAGGAAAGATATAATCGGTTCCTGTTGCCTGCGCTGCATCTTCTATAACGAAAAGGTCATGTTCCCGGGCAAGCTTCATTATTCCATCCATGTCGGAACATTGTCCGAAAAGATGAACAGGGACTATTGCCCGGGTCTTCCGGGTTATTGCATTCCTTATTTCTCTGACTGATAGATTATAATTTCCGGGCTCCGGATCGGCAATAACAGGTTTAAGACCTAACAGGGCAACTGCTTCGACTGTGGCAATAAAAGTAAAATCGGTGGTAATGACCTCATCACCGGGTTTCAGTCCAAGCGACATCATTGCGAGCTGAAGAGCATCTGTTCCGTTGGCACATGAAATAACATGCTTTACACCAAGATAAGCCTGCAATTCCTGCTCGAAAAGTTTTACTCCCGGTCCCTTTATAAAGGCTGTTGAATTTATAACAGAAAAAATCGCTTCATCAATTTCGGACCTGAATCTTTCATACTGGGTCTTCAGGTCAACCATCTGGATATCTCTCATTCGAAAGAATTTATTAAAGGTACGAAGATAATATTTTTCAACTGAAATATTTTTAACTACTAAGGACTCAAATCATATATGATTCCGACCCCCGGATGGGGACAACGTGTTGTTAAAATGTTAATAACATCACCCTGTTTTTTTAGGGAAAGCCTCCAGTATGATCTTAATTTGCTTGCCAGGAAACAATTATTTTTGTGGATATAAAAGCTTTCATAAGGGAACTGTTATTCGTGCACGACTGCGTCATTGTACCGGACTTTGGAGGGTTTATAGGGAACTTCTCCCCGGCACTTGCTGATGATAGTTCCGGAACTTTTTATCCTCCTGTCAAGAAGATCTCCTTCAACAGCAACCTGAATCACAACGACGGACTTCTTATCGGCAAAATTTCCCAGGCAACCGGGGTCAATTACGGAGATTCCCGCCATATGGTTGAAGAGTTTGTAAAAGAACTTAAAGGCAGACTGGCAAAAGGAGAAAAGGTAGTGTTTGATCATATCGGGACATGTGTTTACAATAAGGAAAACAATATCCTGTTTGAGCCTGAACCAAATATAAATTATCATGCTGGTTCGTTCGGACTTGAACCATTTCAGTGGTATCCGGCCAGGGAATATGATGTACGGAGAAGAGTGACCAGGCATATCAGCAGGGAACCGGTAAGGATCAGCGCCACAAGGAAGAACATTTGGAGAGCTGCTGTTCTGATTCCTGTTCTGGCACTGCTTATAGCTGTGCCGCTGAAAACTGATCGTTTTAAAACCAGGGTTGAGGCAACTTCACTTAATCCCCTTGTAACTGCCGAATTTGAAAATAATAAAAAAGCCATCGATGAGGCTGCCGTCATTGTGCCTGACACCAGTAATCCGGTTATGCCTGAAACGCCAGCCGCACCAGTTGATGAAGTTCAATATACAATAATTACAGGAAGCTTTAAATCGGAGGAAAACGCCCTTTCGCATGTGGAAATCCTTAAAACCGACGGCTATGAACCCGAGGTGCATCAGGCTTCAAATGGTTTTTACAGGGTCACAGCCATGATATGCACCAGCAAGGAAACTGCCCTTTCGACAAGAGACAGCATCTCAAAGAAATTCCCGGGAACCTGGATCTCGAAAAAATAATCTATTTTATCGTACTTCCGTTGCTGACTTTTTCAGCAGGTGTAACCATTACAAGTTTTCCGTCCATGTCTTCCGCCATCAGGATCATTCCTTTTGACTCAATCCCCTTTATTTTTCTTGGTTCAAGATTAGCAACAATGGAGATCTGCTTTCCGATGATTGACTCAGGTTCATAATACTCTGCAATTCCTGATACTATTGTTCTGACATCGAGGCCTGTATCAATCTTCAGCCTTAAGAGCTTGGTGGTTTTTGGTACTTTTTCCGCTTCAAGTATAGTTGCTGTCCTGATATCGACCTTTGAAAAGTCGTCAAATGTCACCGGGTCCCTGGAGGGCAATATTTTTGCTGATGCCGATTCATTTGCCTTTTTGGTAGATTCCAGCTTGCTTATCTGTGCCTGGATCGCTTCATCCTCAATCTTATCAAAAAGAAGTCCCGGTTTATCAATAAGATGACCCGGCTTAAGAAGATCATCTTTTCCTGCCTCGTCCCATTTCCTGAGATCGATGTTTATCCATTTTCTCAGCTTGCTCATCGAGAAAGGCAGAAATGGCTCAAGAACTATTGTGAGATTTGCTGTGATCTGCAGAGCAACATTCATTATTGTTTTTACCCTTTCCGGATCGGTTTTATCAATCTTCCAGGGTTCAGCATCAGCCAGATATTTATTCCCGAGCCTGGCAAGATTCATTGCTTCCCTGAGTGCTTCCCGGAACCTGTAAGATTCAATACTGGTTTCAACATTCTCCCGGATCTTTGAAATTTCATTCAGTACCGAGTTATCGTTTGCATCAGCTTCCCCTCTTGCAGGTACCTTACCTTCGTAATATTTGCCGGTGAGAACCAGTGTGCGGTTAACGAAATTACCAAGAATGGCAACAAGTTCATTGTTATTGCGGGCCTGAAAATCTTTCCAGGTGAAGTCATTGTCCTTTGTTTCAGGGGCATTGGAACAAAGAGTGTATCTCAGAACATCCTGCTTGCCCGGGAATTCTTTAAGGTACTCATGAAGCCAGACAGCCCAGTTACGCGATGTTGAGATCTTGTCATTTTCGAGATTGAGAAACTCATTTGCCGGAACATTCTCAGGAAGTATGAATGACCCTTCAGCTTTTAGCATTGCCGGGAAAATTATACAATGGAATACGATATTATCTTTCCCTATGAAGTGAACTAACTTTGTCTCCTGATCCTTCCAGTATTTTTCCCAGTCAGGTGTAAGTTCTTTTGTTGCAGATATATATCCTATTGGCGCATCGAACCACACGTACAGTACTTTCCCCTTTGCACCCTGAACAGGAACGGGTACACCCCAGTCAAGATCCCGGCTTACTGCCCTCGGCTGGAGTCCCTGATCGATCCATGATTTGCATTGTCCGTAAACATTTGTTTTCCATTCCTTATGATCCTCCAGTATCCATTTTTTCAGCCAGCCCTCGTATTTATCAAGAGGCAGGTACCAGTGAAGTGTCTCACGGAGAACAGGCTTGCTTCCGCTAATGGTTGAGTGAGGATTTATCAGGTCATTCGGACTGAGCGATGTACCGCATTTTTCACACTGGTCTCCATATGCATTTTCATTTCCGCAATGAGGGCATGTGCCCATTATATACCTGTCGGCCAGAAAGCATCCGGCTTCTTCGTCATAATATTGTTCCGATGTTTTTTCGGTGAATTCACCCTTATTATATAGTTTCAGGAAGAACTCCGATGCCGTTTCATAATGAACCTTATTTGAAGTTCTTGAGTATATGTCAAAAGAGATACCGAAATCCTCAAATGCTTTTTT
>CAZCQC010000146.1:0-11078 GCA_964500155.1 uncultured Rikenellaceae bacterium
CCCGGTCAGAGAGCTGGTAATATCGCCACCGGCCAGATCGACCTTGTATTTCGTACATGCAATATTAATTCCTTCGTAAAGTTCATCTATCTGTTCGACAGAAAATCTCGAGCTTATCCCCAACGCAATAAGTATCTGTCCTGGGGTTCCGTTCATTGCATAAATATCTGAAATAGCCCTGATCACTGCCTTATAGCCGAGATGTCTTAAAGGTGTATAAATTAGATTGAAATGGATGCCTTCAAGCAGAAGATCAGTTGTAACCAGTGTAAGGTTTTCCCCTGAATCAATTATTGCTGAATCATCTCCAATACCTGCGACAGTGCTTTTGTTCCGCAAAACAGCTTTTTCTGTCAAATGGCCGATCAGTCCGAACTTCCCGAAACTGCCGATGGGTGTTTTTTTGTTATCAGATTCATTCATTCTAAGAATTTTATTCAGCGCCAATCAGCGTAATCTGCGGGAAATACCTCTTTTCTCCCGCTGATCCCGCAGATTTACACAGACAATGAAATAAAAAACTAAATATGCATTATTCTTCTTCCAAAGGGATTGATAGCTGTCTCGGTAAGCTTGAAATGCTGATTTCCGAAAGGGATACCAATAATTGTGATGTACAGTATAACGCCAAAAAATGCATGTGTTATTGCGATCCAAATACCTCCGCAAAGAAGCCACAGGACATTCATTAAAATATACAGACAGCCTGAAGCCCGGGGTTCTACTCTGCTTGTGCGTCCGAAAGGCCAGAGAGCAAGCCATCCCATCTTGAGTGTCTGGAGGCCGAAAGGAATCCCGACAATTGTTATCATCAGAATCAGACTTCCAATGAAGTATTCAATCGCTATGATGATACCTCCGAATATCAACCAGATAAGGTTACCAAGGATTTTCATAAATTATGTTAGTTTACTCAAGAATAATGGTTTTATCTTTCGGGTATTTTACAGAATAAGTCAGGATAAGTTGCCTGGTTTCCTGTGGTTTTATTTCAAGATCCCATTTGATCCCGCCCGTTTGTGAATTGTGTTTCCCGCCCGAAAGCTCAATTGCATCGACCTCAATCCCGCTGTTTGATGAGATCGGGATCTGATCATTGACTGTGATCCTTACGGGATTTGGTTTGTTGTTTCTGATGGTAATAAGGAATGAATATGTTTCAGTTTTATTTGATCCCAGGACTCTTCTGCTTGTAAAATCCTGCCGTTTTTCTCTTTTCACAAGTATACTGTTGTCAGTTCCGAGGGAGACAGTAAGAGTATCCTTCAATTGATTTACATTAAGATATGATTTGCCGACAAATGTATTTTCAAAATATAGTGTTGCTTCGCCTCCAATCAGATTCTGTTCTGCCCAGTCGGTTATATTCCCTGTAAGATATGCCATGGGAGATAATTTTGGAACAGTGACATATTTGTAATCGGCGGGAGTCGTAGTACGCTGTATTTCAATGGTCTGAATTTTCCCATCAGATGCAATCGTATAAGGAGTTGTAATATCAAATGTCACGGTAGTTTCCCCGATCTGTTTTTCTACCGCAACCGGGGCTGCTTCCATTACCTTTTCTGCAATAGCAGCATCAGAGACAACCATTTCAGAGACCTCTTCCTTATTTACCCGCTTTACACCGGAAGCCATCCCTCTTATCATTATTGGCGTTTCAGGATAGTAATAGTCAACAAACCATGGATTGAGCTCCGGAACATCTCCTGCAACCCAGGGAGTGGCATTTGAAAAGCTCAGTTTAACATCTTTCCATGTAACGCCTGTATTCTGAAATACATTTGCCTTATAAAATATTGTGACAGGTTTTGTGATATTATCCACCCTGATATCATACGACGGGTACCATCCTGCATTACTTACAACATAGCTGAATGTCAGTCTGCCCGAAACAGGCTTTTCACAACTCACTGAAACCAGTATTTCCCCGGAGGGGAGTTGTTGTTTCCCGAACTTTTCCGAAATCTGTTTCTGCAGAGCCGCGATCTGCTTCTGATAATCCTTTATCAGTCTGTTTTTTTTCAGGATTGAATTGGTAACCTGATCCATATTGTTTGTATATAGCTCCATCACGCTTTTCAGCTGTTCAACTGAGAAGGTGGTCTCCTTTACGAGGATACCTCTGTTGGCAACAAGGAAAGCCTCTTTCTCCTTAAGAACATTTATTGCAGCTGTTTCATCTTCAACTTTCACCTGAAGTGCTTCAATCTGGCTTCGAATGCTTTTGACTTCAGGAAGATCCTCAAGATTCTCGAGATAATTATTGCGCTGATTTACTGATAGAATAATGAAATCGCCATATCCCTTGACCTGGATGCTCTGGGCATCTATATAAGGCGAAAGACCGGTGAGCTTCAGGATGGTATTTCCTGCAGGCAGATCAGCATTAGTCTCATGGCTGACCTGAGCTCTGTCAGGATAGACAGTAACATGTCTGATACCGACTTTTATCTCTTTTTCAGTATCAGCTGAAAGATTAAGGGATCCGATTAAAATTAATATTGAAATTAAAATTAAATTTTTCATATAAACTGAGATTTAAGCTTATAAAGATAAGATTTTCTGAAAGACAATAAACCTACAAATTTGGGGCCGGTAATTTAACTTAATACGACACTTACCTGGCTCTTCATGTACTCACCCCCCAACCCCCTCTCTGCTTTGCAAAGAGGGGGCTATTGCATTGTAAACAAATAAATTCCCCCTCTTTACGAAGTAGAGAGGGGGAATACAAGGGGGTGAATACATGGTCCGCATAATGTTAAAGAAAGTGAATTTATTGCCTCATTTTATGTTAATTATGTGTTTTGCAGGGGATAATACGGTTAATAACATACCTTTGCATAAATTTTGAAAATATGAAGGGACTGAAAATTGGTGATCTGACGGTAGCTGTTCCTATTGTTCAGGGCGGAATGGGTGTGGGGATTTCACTTTCCGGTCTGGCAGCGGCTGTTGCCAATGAAGGAGGAGTGGGGGTTATTTCAAGTGCAGGGCTCGGACTTCTCTATAAGGATTTTGCAGGTAACTTCCTTGAAGCAAGCATTCACGGGCTGAAAGAGGAGATACGAAAAGCCAGGGAAAAAACACTGGGCGTTATTGGAGTTAACGTTATGGTTGCGATGTCAAACTTTGCCGACATGATAAGAACATCCATTGCTGAGAAAGTTGATGTCATTATAGCAGGAGCAGGGCTTCCTCTTGATTTGCCTTCCTTCCTGAATAAGGATTCTCTGACCAAGCTTATTCCGATTGTATCATCAGCAAGGGCGGCGAAAATAATCTGTGAAAAGTGGAAGGCAAACTATAATTATCTTCCTGATGCTGTAATTGTTGAGGGACCTAAAGCCGGTGGTCATCTCGGGTTTAAGGAGGAACAGATATCCGATAATGATTTTAAACTTGAAAAGCTTGTTCCGGAGATCGTCACTGAATTAAAAGTATTCGAAGATAAATTTAACCAGCCTATTCCTCTGATTGCAGCAGGAGGGATCTATACAGGACAGGATATAAATAATATAATGAAGCTTGGTGCATCAGGGGTGCAGATGGGGACAATATTTGTCACTACCGATGAGTGTGATGCATCAGAGGCTTTCAAACAATCATATATTAACGCCAGCGAAAAGGATATTGAGATAATAAAAAGTCCGGTCGGTATGCCGGGACGTGCAATACTGAGCAATTTTATCACAAAAGTAAAGGCGGGCAAGAAACAACCGAAAACATGTCCTTTCAAATGTATCAAAACCTGCGACATAAGCAAGAGTCCCTATTGCATTATCATTGCGCTCATAAATGCACTGAAGGGGAATTTTGAAAATGGCTATGCTTTTGCCGGGGCAAATGCCTTCAGGGCAACAAAAATCTCTTCAGTAAAAGAGGTTTTCCAATCGTTGCTGAAGGAGTACAGAGAGAGCAGATAAACCTCATCTCCAAACCCCTTCTCCTGAAAGAGAAGGGGCTTTTTGTCATGTGAAATTAAGTCCCTCTCTTTTAGGAGAGGGATTTAGGGTGAGGTTATTTAACAATCTCAAAATACCCAACCGCACCCTTCCCTGCTTCCTCACCACCCTGTCCTGCCATGGGACAGCCCGGTACCGGGCAGTTGATTATTTTATGCTCTTTGTTATCAGCCGGCTCCCAACCAAGTAGCAGGTAGAGAGCGAAAAAGCCTATAACATATGCGGCGGCGACATGCCAGCCGTTTTTGACCCACAAAACAACATTGCGTGCTTCAGGAAATTTATTTGTTATGGCCACTCCTGCCGAAGAACCAAACCAGATCATTGATCCGCCAAATCCAACTGTATAGGCCAGCATACCCCAGTCATAATGACCCTGGTCGAGACAAAGCTTTGTAAGCGGGATATTATCGAACACTGCAGAAAGGAATCCCAGAGCAAATGCCGTTACCCATGAGGCATTCGGAAGCTCTTCGACTGGCATCATTGAAGCACATGTAACAAGGCATAGAAGAAAGATGGTTCCTTTAATGGCTCCAGGAACCTCTTTCCATGGTATAGGCCTTATAAATGCACCAATTAGAATTGCTATCCAGACTCCTAATGCCGGCATATCATAAAGGAAATTTGAGATTATTGCTCCTATTAGTATCAGTGCAACAATAAGAATTTTGATCCAGTCAATTTTAACAACAATAGATGAGTCTCTTTGAATGGTTTGGTATTTGTCTTGCTGATGGGCAGCAAACCATGCAAAGAATATAAGCGCTATTCCGGCTGCAACGTAAGCATGAAGCACGTTCAACGGGCTAACCCCATCAATCCACATCATTGTTGTTGTTGTGTCGCCTACAACACTACCACTTCCTCCTGCATTGCTGGCTGCCACTATTGCAGCAATATAGCCGATATGAACTTTGTTTTTGAAGACTACGAGAGCAATGGTTCCCCCGATCAGAGCAGCTGCTATATTATCGAGGAATGATGAAAGAACACAAATAAATACCAATAATAAGAAAGGTCCCTTCCAGTCATTGGGCAGGAACTTTGGCAGGATGTCAGGAACACCTGATTCTTCAAATATTTTTGAAAGAATTGCGAATCCAAGCAGTAACCCAAGCAGGTTCAGAATGATTCCCCATTCACCCTGGCGTAATCCCTTGTCCATGATCTGTTCTCCAAAAGGGGTTGTCCCAAAAAGGTGTTCAAACAGATGAAATCCAGGATCAAGTGTAAGTTTAAATATCAACAGAACAGCTAATCCGGTAACCGCCACCCAGAATGTATGTTTGTGAAACAGAGCCACACCGAGAAGAATGAGTCCGAATATTATAAATTCGACACGTACGGGGCCAATAGACGGGGCCTCGCCTCCTGATGCAAATGCAATTACAGGTGTCAATAAAACAAATGATAAAAGGATAAGTCTTTTAAAGTTTTTAGAGAAGAAAGTCAATGGAAAGTTGTTCATATATCAGGATTTAGGAAGACTATTGTTAATTATTTAACAAGCCGCCAAATTTAAAATATTTTCAATAAGAATCCTTTAGGGAATCCTGTTTTTTTGATATTTTTGCCTTTTTATTTAGATTAAATATAATTAAGGTAAATTGCCTCCTTTCCTGTTTCCCCTACCTAAGGGGAAAATGAAAGAGGTATTCAATATGGGCTATGTGAATCTTAGTGTAATCCTTGGTGTCCTTCGTGGTAAAAGTTTAAATCCAGAAACCACAAAGGAACACGGAGGGAAAAGTTAACTTATAAATTAACAAATATCATTTCCGCTTGTTAATTGTATAAGGCTTGAAAGCATTAAATCGATCAAATGGAAAAAGACCAGGATAAGATAATAAATGATGCAACCACGGGCGAATATAAGTACGGCTTTTATTCGGATATCGAGACTGAAAAAATCCCCAAGGGGCTGAATGAAGATGTTGTGCGGCTTATTTCAAAAAAGAAGAATGAACCCGAATGGCTTCTTGAATTCAGGCTTAAATCGTACCGCCACTGGCTGACAATGAAAATGCCCTCATGGGCAAACCTGAAGATACCGGTTATCAATTATCAGGACATAATTTTTTATGCTGCTCCGAAACAAAAAGCCTCATTTGATAGTATTGATGATATTGATCCAGAACTGAAGAGGACTTTTGACAAGCTTGGAATTCCTCTTGAAGAACAGAAACATCTTTCAGGAGTTGCTGTCGATGCTGTAATGGACAGTGTTTCGGTGAAAACAACCTTTAAAGAAACCCTTGCAGAACTCGGTATAATTTTCTGCTCTTTCAGCGAAGCCGTAAAAGAGTACCCTGATCTTGTCAGACGATATATGGGAACAGTCGTCCCATACACTGATAACTTCTTTGCATCACTTAATTCAGCTGTGTTCAGCGACGGCTCTTTCTGTTATATTCCGAAAGGAGTACGATGTCCGATGGAACTCTCAACTTATTTCAGGATCAACTCCGCGAACACCGGTCAGTTTGAACGGACACTTCTCGTAGCTGATGAGGAAGCTTATGTAAGTTATCTCGAGGGTTGTACAGCTCCGATGAGGGATGAGAATCAGCTTCATGCTGCTATCGTTGAAATAATTGCAGAAAATAATGCCGAAGTGAAGTATTCGACAGTCCAGAACTGGTATCCTGGCGATAAGGAAGGCAAAGGCGGGATATTTAATTTTGTCACAAAAAGAGGATTATGCAGGGGAGAGAATTCCAAGATCTCCTGGACACAGATCGAAACCGGATCAGCAATAACATGGAAATATCCGTCATGTATACTGAGAGGAGATAATTCGGTCGGGGAATTTTATTCCGTTGCGGTGACAAACAATCATCAGCAGGCTGATACAGGGACGAAAATGATGCATATTGGGAAAAATACAAGAAGTACCATTGTCTCGAAAGGCATTTCAGCAGGGTTCGGACAGAACAGTTACAGGGGACTGGTCAAGGTGCTAAGGAATGCCTCAAATGCACGTAATTTCTCTCAGTGCGATTCATTACTCCTGGGTGATAAATGCGGAGCCCATACATTCCCTTATATTGAAGTCGACAATCAGACCGCCATCGTGGAGCACGAAGCAACAACTTCGAAGATAGGGGAGGACCAGATATTTTATTGCAACCAGAGAGGAATTTCAACAGAGGATGCCATAGCACTTATTGTTAACGGATATGCAAGAGAGGTTATAAATAAGCTTCCCATGGAATTCGCTGTTGAAGCCCAGAAACTTCTTCAGATAAGCCTCGAAGGCAGTGTAGGTTAGAACTTAATAAATGACTATATTTTATCATGCTTAGTATTAAAAATTTAAAAGCTGGCATCGACGGAAAAATGATTCTGAAAGGAATAAGCCTGGAAGTGAAGCCGGGTGAGATCCACGCCATAATGGGACCCAACGGATCGGGCAAAAGCACTCTTGCGGCCGTGCTTGCCGGCAGGGAATTTGTCGAAGTGACTGAAGGTACTGTAACATATTTTGGAAAGAATCTTCTTGAGATGTCTCCGGAGAATCGTTCAAAGGAGGGTATTTTCCTTGGGTTTCAGTACCCGATTGAGATCCCGGGGGTCAGCATGGTAAATTTCATGAAGACAGCCGTTAATGAACATAGAAAGCATAAAGGTCTCGATCCTCTCTCATCCTCCGATTTTCTGAAACTTATGCGTGAAAAAAAAGAACTTGTCGAAATTGATTCCAAGCTCGCGAACAGATCTGTGAATGAAGGGTTTTCAGGGGGAGAAAAAAAGAAGAATGAAATCTTCCAGATGGCTATGCTGGAGCCGAGACTTTCAATTCTTGATGAAACCGACTCAGGACTTGATATAGATGCTCTGAGGATAGTGGCAAACGGTGTTAATAAGCTTAAACGACCCGATAATTCTGCAATTGTAATTACTCATTACCAGCGTCTCCTCGATTACATAGTCCCCGATGTGGTTCATGTTCTTTACGACGGCCGGATTGTTAAAACAGCCGGAAAGGAACTAGCTTTTGAGCTTGAAGAAAAGGGTTACGACTGGATTAAAAAAGAGGTTGAAAATTAAAACTGAAATGAACGGAAAATCTGAAGTATCGGAATTGTACTCAGGACTATACACTGACAATATTATGAAAATTGAGGTGGACTCTTCCCCTCTTATTAATTCATTCAGGAAAGATGCATTTGAAAAATTCAATCAGCTTGGAGTACCATCTAAGAAAAATGAAAGTTACAAATACACAAATCTCGATCTTTTTTTCAAGCACAACTATAAAACTTATTTCATTCCTGACGAGTCCGATTTTCAAAAGGCTGAGGACTTCAGATGTGATGTGACCGACCTTGATGCTCACGGGGTAGTACTGATGAATGGCTTTTACCCGACAATAAACGGCAAACTCCGTGAACTTCCCGGAGGAATTACAATAGGCAGCCTGAATGAAGCGGCTAAAAAATTCCCTGCCCTTGTTGAAAAGCATTATGGTAAATATGCGAAAAGCGATTCGGACGGTTTGATACATCTTAACACTGCGATGGCTTCCGATGGAGTTTTTATTCATGTGCCAAGGGGAACCGTGCTCAAGAAACCGGTTCAGGTGGTGAACCTTGTTGATTCAAAAGAAGATACATTCAACCAACACCGTAACCTTATAATTGTTGAGGAGAATGCTGAATTTACCCTTATTATATGCGATCATACACTTTCTCCACAGAAGTTTCTTACCAATGCAGTTTCTGAGATTCATATCGGAGAGAATTCGCATTTTGATATAATACGGGTTCAGAATGAACACAACAATGCGTGCAAGATAACTCATACATTTATTCACCAGGAGAGGAACAGCCATGCTTCTTCAAATAACATTACGCTTCATGGCGGACTTGTCCGCAACAGCACTTATCATTTCCTTGGAGGAGAGGGAGCAGAATGCAATTCTTCAGGCCTTTACCTTGCGGATAAATGGCAGCATATCGATAACTTTGTGAATGTCGACCACGCATCCCCGAATTGCACCAGCTACCAGCTTTTCAAGGGAGTTCTTGACGAGATGTCGACAGGTGCATTCAATGGACGGATTTATGTGGCTCCCAATGCACAGGGAACCCTGGCTTACCAGAAGAATAACAATATCCTTCTCACGGATGATGCTAAAATGGATACAAAACCACAGCTCGAGATCTTTGCCAATGATGTAAAATGCAGCCATGGAGCTACCGTTGGCCAGCTTGATGATAATGCACTGTTCTATTTGCAGTCGAGAGGGATCGATAAACGCCAGGCCAGGCTTATGCTTATGTTCGGTTTTGCACATGAGGTGATACAGAATATAAAAGTTGAGGCTCTTCGCGAAAGAATGGATAACCTGGTGATGCAGAGGCTTAAAGGTGAATTGTCCCGATGTGCAAGTTGTATGGTTAAATGCGGTTAAATTTTAATTCAGGTGAAGCATATCTCAGAAATAAGAGCCGATTTTCCGTTGCTTAGCAGGAGAGTTTATGATAAGCCGCTTATCTATTTTGATAACGGGGCCACCACCCAGAAACCCCTCTGCGTCCTTAATAAAGTAAGGGAGGTTTACACATCATACAACGGGAATGTACACAGGGGAGTCCATGCGATGAGCGATCTTACTTCCGAAGCCTTTGAAAATGCAAGGGAAAAAGTAAGGTTATTTATTAATGCAGCTAAACGTGAGGAAATAGTTTTTACTTCGGGAACAACCGGATCAATAAACTGCATAGCCTTTTCTTTTGGCGAGAGATATATAAAACCGGGCGACGAGATAATTCTGAGCAACCTCGAACATCATGCCAATATCGTTCCCTGGCAGATGATGTGCGACAGGAAAGGTGCATCTCTGAAGGTTATCCCGGTAAGTGATAATGGAGAGATACTTTTTGATGAGTACCTTAAGTTGTTTTCAAAAAAAACAAGGATTGTAGCAATAACACAGGCTTCAAACGCACTTGGTACTGTCCTTCCGATTAAAGAAATGATTAAAGCAGCTCATACAGAAGATGTTCCGGTACTTATCGATGGGGCGCAGGGTATTCAGCATGGGATTGTTGATATGAAAACGCTTGATTGTGATTTTTATACTTTCTCAGGTCATAAGATCTACGGGCCAACAGGTATAGGTGTTTTATACGGAAAAGAGAAATGGCTCTCCGAACTGCCTCCTTACCAGGGAGGTGGCGATATGGTCGACAGAGTTACTTTTGAAAAAACCACCTATAATGAACTGCCCTTTAAATTTGAAGCCGGAACAATGAACTATGCCGGAGCTATTGGCCTAGGTATGGCTCTTGATTATGTTTCAGATCTGGGAAGGGAACAGATCACCAACCGTGAAAAAATGCTTCTGGATTATGCAACTCTTAGATTATCTGCAATTGGTGGACTCAGAATATTTGGTAAATCAGCGAATAAGATATCTACAATCTCATTTCTTCTCGCCGGCATTCATCAGTATGACACGGGGATGATACTCGACAAACTTGGAATTGCTGTCAGAACTGGTACACATTGTGCGCAACCTGTGATGGACCGCTTTGGAATTGAAGGAACCGTAAGGGTTTCAATGTGTTTTTACAACACAACTGAGGAGATTGACATCCTTGTTACGGGAATTGAAAAAGTGATTAGTATGTTTTCAAAAAATGGCCATGACAATTGATGAAGTCCAGAACAATATAATTGAGGAGTTTTCATTGTTTGATGACTGGATGGATAAGTATAATCTTCTTATCGACATGGGGAAAGATCTTCCCCGGATAGATGCAAAATATAAGATGAAGGATTTCCTGATCGAAGGATGCCAGTCAAAGGTGTGGCTTCATCCTGAATTCATGGATGATAAGATTTTCTTCACGGCCGACAGTGATGCAATAATTACAAAGGGTATTGTAGGACTTCTCATAAGGGTACTCTCAGGAAAGAGTCCGGACGAGATAATAGCAGCTGAACTCTATTTCATTGATAAAATTGGTTTTCGGCAGAATCTTTCACCTACCAGGTCGAACGGATTGTTGTCGATGGTGAGGCAGATGAAGCTGTATGCGATGGCCTTTAAGGCGCAGGCCGAAGGCACTGACCGACGAAGGAGCGTCAGTGGCGAAG
>CAZCQC010000147.1:0-6546 GCA_964500155.1 uncultured Rikenellaceae bacterium
GTGAATGCAACAGATAAATGATTTACAAGGATGAATAATAAAATTAGCTTCTTCATTAGAATTGTCTTAGATATTTTAAGTGTGAAATTTCTTTTTACATCTTTGCTCAATCCTCGATTGCCTCAATACCAAGTTGATTAAGTCGATCAAGATGCTCCTTCATAGCCTTGAGTTGTTCCGGGGAGTGTCCTTGCCAATCTTTAACCTCACCGGAAACCCGAAGCGGATTCCGAGAACGGTATGACTTTGTTGGATTTCCAGGGTACTTCTTGTCAGTCAAATTGGGGTCATCTTCAATCGGGCCTGTCGGTTCTACTATTAAAATTCTGCAAGGTCCTTCGCCTGAGGCAAGTTCGGCTCCCCAGATAGCAGCATCCAAGGTAGCGGTCAGATATACATAGGACGCCTTCTTCCTCTTACCGTAGTTTGAATTAAAACCGGGTTCAATCAGATCTCCCGGCTTCAGATTGGCCCTGGTCCCATGATAAAACCTCTGTGATCTCAATTCGTTGGTATACTCTATTGACTTGTCCTGACTTCTGTTCGTTTTCATTGTTGCTATTTCGTGTCTTTGATATTGTCGCAGGTTACATTGACAGCTAACTTGTTTTCAGCGTTTCGTTGTTTTGTTTATACTACTATCCGAAAGTACCGTTTAATCGCGGTTTATAATCAAAACCCAACAATTGGCTAACCTTATAAGCATTATTCTTTGTTGTCAGAAGCTCCAATAATAATAAAGCAACATCTACCGCTGTTGATGGATTCCAGGATGTAATCATATTATCATCCATTACAATAGGTTGATTTATCACATTAACGCCAAAACCTTTCAATGCTTCTCGTCGAATAGCTCTATTGTAGGTTGTTCCATTTTTATCTTTTAAAACGCCACTCCTTCCCATGGGTAAAGCTCCAACACAAATAGATGCAATAATCTTATTATTAACTTTAAAACCACGAATTAAATCAAGAAATTTATCATCATAAGCATCATTATAAAATCCATATACTTCAAATCCTCCAGGAATAGCTAATGCATCAAATGAGCTAATATCAATGTCTCCTATTAAATAGTCGACAATAAACCTTTGATTAAATGAACTTTTAATTTCTTTTTTTAATCCACAAGTAAATAATTCTGTAGAACGATCTCCTTCAACAAGGTTCCAGCCAATTACATCAATGAATACACTTGCTTCAAATATTTCAAATCCATCCGCTAATAACAATAATACTTTTCTCATAATAAATCAAATGATAATTTTGAATAAATATAGTTTTTTATTGGCCACAACGGTCGGGCGTTTTCGGGAGTAAACCTTATCTGATAAGGTTGATCGGGAGCAGGCAACAGGTCAAAGCACACAAAGTTTTATTGCTGGTTCTGGAGCGGTCGAGGTTTAAGGTATTACAATTCTGTCAAGAGAAAAGGAGTAGAAGTTGAGTATCCTCCCACTGGCGGAGATGAACCGGACAAAGTGAGCCCGGCGCAGCCAAATCCCACCTTGGCAGGGCAAAAAGTATGCAGGTTTGATGTTATCACATTTTCAGAAGTAAGTACTTAATCCGAGATTGAAAGTACCTGTTATTTCAGGTGGATTTCCGAAAATGTCCCTTGTCTGCTGGTAGCGGTAATTAAACCGGATAACTGTCTGTGGAGTCGGACGGAAGCCAATGGCCGGCATTATACTCCATGTTTCATCGCCGATCCTTCCTCCGGTACTATTAAATTCTCCCCTGTTCCAATCAACATATTCAATTCTGCAGGCTACATTAAGAACAGCCTCCTCCCACGTTAAGATCCTTTTTCGCAACAGAGGTTGAATAAAGTCTGCAAAACCACCACACTGCCTGTTGCCAAATTGTTCTGTATATGTAGCTGGTACATCTACAAAGATCCAAGCCCACTCTGCTGTTACAAAAGTGTTTAGTCGTGGGATTGTATGGTTATAGTCAATGGCTATAACATTACAGTGCCGTTTTTCATCAACCGACAGACCATCTTCATTGATCTTGTTATAAACACCCCCCATATAGGAGATACCTAATTCTCCTGTTTTATTATTACGAATAGCTATTTTAGTTGTCACAAGAGGGATTCCGTTGAAAGATTCTTCGAAGCGGAACGGATCATCTTTTACAGCGGGCATAAAGGTTTTGTTCTCCTCATTCTCAATAATGGCATTATTCAGACCATTGGTCAGATATATCTCATATCCAAACATCCATCCGCCCTTGTAGTCTTTTCCATATAGTCCGAAACCTGCATTACTGAATGTTGCAGGAAGCATCTGTGTGGCGGAGATCGGCCGGTCGGTGAACTCCCACTTGGGGCCGTCATGATTCTGATTGAATGATCCAATGGGATTTGTAATAATTCCACCACGAATATTCAGCAGGGGAAATAGTTCAAAATCCACTGCTGCGAACTCAAGGGCGATTTCTTTGGTCCCGTCCTCAAATTCCAGTTCACTCAGAAACTTGATTCTGTTCGTAATTGTTGAAGCCATGAAAATGGTGAATCTTCTGAACTGGAACTGATGTCCTTCACTCACCCCGTCTGTTGAAGAATTCTGCCAGTTGACTTCAAGATAGCCTCCGAGAGCAACAGGCATCTTCTTAGTGCTGAGCATCGGGCGGGTGTATGCGGCATCCATATTGAGAGTTGTGGAAGAAGAATCTTTTGGAACAACCTTCAGAAGATCAGGATCAATCTGAGAAAATAGTGTTAATGCCGGCAGACAGAATGATATTATTAATATAATATTTTTCATCTCCTGAGTGATATTTTCAGATATTCACCTTCAATCTTTACCGGGAAGCTCCTAAGTGGTCTGTCTGCAGGTCCCTCCTGAACCTGTCCCCTTGTATTGAATTCACTTCCATGTGCCGGGCATTCGAGTTTCTCACCGAAGACCTGCAGTTCATTTCCCTGGTGTGTACATTCTGTCCATAGAGCCTGGTAATCTGAGTCGCTGAACCGGTAAACACAGATAGGAAATTTAAGAATGTCATTGGTGGCTATAACATATTTTCGGTATTGAACCTCTTCACCATACCTTTCTGAAAAGTCTTTAATCGGTATGAGAAGATCACTTCCCCTGATCGTTCCGGCGGAATATTTTGCAGTGATACATCCAGACAGGAACTCACCGCCGGCAATCCCTACCAGCCCGCATATACACGAATGATGCATAAACTTTCTTCTGTTCATATGCATAGTCATTACAAACTTTCAAGGAATTTAATTATCTTTTGTTTTTCGGATGATGAGAGCGCTCTGTATTCTTCCCTGGCATTTTCCCCCTCACCGCCATGATATTCAATAGCTTCTTCTATGCTTTTAGCCCTACCGTCGTGCAGAAGAAAATACTCCCCTCCCTGCGAGTTTTTCGACAGACCGAGACCCCAAAGTGGAGGTGTCCGCCATTCTGAAGACCTGGCAATACCCTCTGTATAGCCATCATCCAGATCATCACCCATATCATGCAGTAACAGATCAGTATAGGGAGCAATTTTTTTGAAAGACAAAGCGATTATTGGTGAAGGGCCAGTCTCCAGTTCAGGCAGATGACATCTGGTACAGCCGATTCCGGTGAAAATTGTTTTACCTTCAATGATTTCGTTATCATCCCGTGTCCTTTGTATAGGAGCCTTTAGCGTTTTCAGATAAAAGACAAGATCCATTATTGTGTTGTCGCTCACTTCTGCTTCAATAGTATGACCGGTGTAAACATCAACAGGCTCAAATGATGAAGTTATACCGATGTCCTCGTTATAAGCCTCGACTGTCTGCTGAAGAAGATCATATATCGAAGCTTTTTTACCGAACCGGCCGATATACTTTCCGTCTCCCCTGATTATACTGTTCTGACGAGGCGTACTGTATGAAGGTTTCATGATCCAGTTAAGGACTCCGCTGATACCGTCTCCGTCGGTATCCTCAGGGTCAGAGATCAGAATCAGGGTCTCATCGGGAATTGCATCAAGGAAACCAAGTCCTGTATTTGCAGGTGGTGTAAATTTTGCAAATGCAGGACCTGAGGGAAGTACTTCGGGTTGATAACCGGGAATTGCCCTGTTTTGTAATTGAGGCCCTCCCTTGTCAAGGAACTTGTTACCGGTACTGTCAGCCTGTCCGAACCTGATTAAGGTTGTAAAAGGATGACCCTTGCCATCACCCGGATGGCATGTTCCACAACTGGTCGCAACAAAAATAGGCCCCAATCCTTTTTCAGGAGTGAAAATATCATTGTTAAATGCAGCATCTCCATTAAGGAATTGTCTATTCTGCTCGAGACTCAAATCCTCAACCTGTCCATCAAGCATTTCATCTTCTTCGGGCACTTGTGGAAACAATCCAGAACAAGCCTGCAATAATACTACCACGGCATATAGGAGTACGAAGGAGACTATGTTTTTCCTCATTTTGAAGAATATGATAAATAAATATTCAAATATAATTATTTGCAGTTTTTGAATCAACTTTAAAGTTAATGGTCGGATATTTACGTTGGAGCTTACCACTGACGGCCAGGCAATATGGAGAGCTGGCGTATTACCCGATCCTGTCCCGAGTCCTCGTGAAACAACTTACCCATATTGTCCGTGTTAAGCTTAGGCGGTCATTAATTGTCTTGATGTCGCAGTCTCGAGGCTTAAGAAATTGTCCAGATAGGAAGTAACTTAATTACTGGATGTCAGCATTGGGTAATTTTCTAGTTTTCATCAATCCATAAATAATAAATCCAATTCCCACTATAATGTAAGGAAAGCTTAAAAGTTGTCCCATATTGAATGTCATTCCATTTTCAAATCCGACCTGGTTTTCCTTTACAAATTCAATTATAAATCTAGCTGTAAAAAATAAAACAGTTGCAAGTCCAAAGAAGAATCCGTTTTTAAGTTTACCTCTCATTTTTTTGTAAAGAAACATCATAATCGAAAAAATTATAAAATAAGAAATCGCCTCATATAATTGAGCTGGGTGTCTCGGTACGTTATCTACTCGCTCAAAAATCACACCCCAGAATTTTGTTGTCGGAATGCCGATAATTTCAGAATTCATAAAGTTACCAAGTCTGATAAATCCAAAGCTCAATCCTGCAACAACCGCAATCAGATCAATGGTGTCAATCATTGAATGTTTAGTCTTTCGGGAATAGAAATATATGGCAATCAGTAATCCAAGTACACCACCATGACTTGCGAGTCCTTGATAACCGCTAAACTTTATCCCACCATCAGGAGGAAAGGTAATTGGTAGAATCATCTCTAAAGGATGTGATAAATAGTAAGATGGCTCATAAAATAAACAATGTCCAAGTCTTGCACCTGCCAGAATACCAATCATACCGTAGATTGATAATTTTTCCAGATGCTCAGATGGAATGTTTTCTCTTTTATAAATCCTGCTTAAAATATAGATGCAAAGGATTAAACCACTTACGAATAGAAGGCCATAGTATCTGATAGAAATCCCAAAAACATTAATAATTTCTGGGTCAACATTCCAATAAATGTAAGTTTGGGGCATAGCCTTTTATTGTAAAGTTAAAGTATGAAAATTTTCTCGTCGATCACAAATTTGTTCCGCAAGTTAAAGATTATTCTCCTTCGGAGTATTATGCTCAGGCGTTTAAGTTAAAGCAGGATCTGCCTCGTAAGTAATTGATATTTAAGCATAACAGTCCAGCGGTTGTGGGAGTAAATGTTGCGCGATGCAAGCAACCGGACATCCCGAGTACTCGGGATGGTACTTTAGCTCCACCAGTTGGCAGATAACGGTGTAACAACAATTACGAATTTGTCATGGCTGCAGGAGCACCTGTCTGCAGGCAGACAGGAAAGCAAAAAGTGTGACAACTTGTCCCGATCTATCGGGAAACAACTTATCCATATTGTCCGTGTTAACCGAAGGCGTTGTTAAAAATTGTGAGCAGTTCAATCTCATGTCATCATTGAATTTGTCATGAAGGCACTTAATTTATTTTTATCCAGGGCACCATTTGTTCTAACACCACTACAAATGTCTATGGCATAAGGTCGTACTTCTTCAATAGCTTGTTTGACATTATCTGGGTTTAGTCCGCCGGCAAGGAAAATGGGGCATTTAGAATTATCACGTATCTGTCTGCTTAATTTCCAATTGTGAACTCTGCCAGTTCCTCCAAGTTCTTTGATCTTAAGATTTGGATTACCACTATCAAGTAATAATGCGTCGACACTTTCGGAAAGTTTGATTGCAAGATCAACAGATTTGGAGTCAATCACATGAATTACCTGTACAATTTTAACATAAGGTAGAGCTTTCTTGATCTGAGAATATGTCCCATCGGAAAGTAAATCAACTATTTGGATAGTGTTTGTGTTGGTTCTGTAATGATGCTTTATAATCTCGGAGGCAGAAGTTTCACTAGTCAGCAGGAATGTAGAAATAGGAGGAGGGACAACCTGTGCAATTTGTTTGATTAATTCATCAGAGATTGGTCCAGGACCACTAGGCATTCTCCCAACCAGTCCGATCGCGTCAGCACCTAGTTC
>CAZCQC010000148.1:0-9898 GCA_964500155.1 uncultured Rikenellaceae bacterium
ATGATTGAAGATCATCATACCTGACTGTGGAACAGGAACTAATAAAAGGAGGGTATCTAAAAAGGATACCCTCTTTTTATTGGATAAAAAAGAGGAGGCTAAACTTACTATCATATTGCAGCAATTAGGAAGCGACAACATTTTTTAGTTTATTGTTATATTGGTTGACGGCAAAGTGATGTTATAAAAATTTTATAAATATTTTTGATTTTCAAACCAGAATTAAATGGCAACATTTGAAGATTTCAAGAAGTTAGATATTCGAGTTGGAAGAATTATGGATGTTCAATATTTCCCAGAGGCGAGAAAACCATCCTATAAACTTAAAATTGATTTAGGGGAAGAAGTTGGCATTAAAAAGTCCTGTGCGCAATTGCCTCAAAACTATAAGATTAATGACCTCATTGGAAAACAAGTTTTATGTGTGGTAAATTTTCCGTCCAGACAAATCGGTTCAGCTATTTCTGAAGTATTGACGTTAGGTGTTCCTGATGAAAAACAAGAATGCATCCTGATAACTCCCGATATTAATGTTCCAATCGGTGGAAGATTGTATTAGCACGACATTTTCACCCATTTTCCCTTTCTCGGGCTGAAAACTATGTAAAATGGTTTAAAAGTGACAGAAAATAATACAAACGTTATAGGCATTGGCATTTAGATATTAGAACTTTGTTTAAGATTTGGCTAATCAAGATCGGAGAAATTAATAATGGCTCTTAAATTCGACATATATCATAGGGATTATCTGTTTTGGATTTACCCGTTAATTATTTTAGGACTAATAATTTTCGCAGTTATTCAAGATAAACATAAAAGGGAGTCTATTGTGTCAGTTAATGCTAATTTCAATATAGATTCTACTTTAACCAATAATATACAAGACAGTGAGGTTGATAGAATCAAAATGATAGAGTATATTGATAGTACCATGATTTTTTATGCAAACACTAAATGATGGTTAAATTCTATAATCAGCTAATAGACATTTTTTACCAGCCCTCGGAAATCAGCTTCTGGGGCTTTTTGTATAAATAGAATTGACTTTGGCTTTTTGCACGTGTAACTTGCACTCGTATTATTGATATATAGTTATTTTAGTTATATACTTTCACTAAAATCTAATCAAATGAAAAGACTTATTTTTCTTCTAATCACGATCATGGCTTTCGTTTTAAGCTATAAATCCGAAGCACAGATTTCTACATTTAAGGAAGAACTTGCTAAAGCTCAAACCCTTGCACAGCAGGGAAAAACCGAAGAGGCTTCGAAAATCTATACCAGTCTTATGGTTAGCCATCCTGACAACAGGGAGGCAGTTCAGGGATGGATCATTGCAAACATGAAAAGAACGCCGACAGGAGAGGAAGAAATGATTGGGCAGCTTGAAGGATTGGAAAAGTTGTATCCGAAAAATACTGCAATTTTATTCTTCAAAGCATATGTTCAGGGCGAATACAAACATTATGATGAGTCATTGGCAACCATTGAGAAGCTCGTCACAATGCAACCTGACACTGCGTCAAACTGGGGCTTTAAAGGGGCGTTGTTGTCTTCCATGAACAAATATGAGGAAGGGATCTCCTCCTACAACATGGCAATTAAGCTCGATCCTAACCAGGCAGAATATATTTATAATCGGGGATGTGCCTATTGCCTCAAAGGAGATAAAGTAAATGCTCTTGCCGACTTGAAAAGGGCAATCTCATTTAATCCACAACTCAAGTCATGGGCACCTAAGGATGAAGATTTCAAAAGCCTTTGGGATGATGAGGATTTTAAGAAACTGACTTTATAAGGACTTTCTTAAAGGAAGAACTTCTCAAAATGACGCTTATCAGCCCTTGGAAAGTAATGATGCATCCCTGCTGCCTTCAGCAGGCTGGTCATTTTGTTTTATTCCTTCGGCCTTGCTGGCAGGTCTCGGGCATAACAAAAAATCCCCGGCGCTTCGCGCCCAGGGATTTTATTGAGGTCGGTGGCGGATTCGAACCGCCGTAAACGGTTTTGCAGACCGCTACCTAGCCACTCGGTTAACCGACCGTAATTCTATTACTAAAAGAACCTCAAAAACCTATCCTAAAAACTCATCGGTGGCGGATTGCTCGTTTCGCTTCGCTCATCTCGCGAGCTCCTTCACTTCGTTTCGTCGGTTGTTCGTCCCCATTATCATGGGGCCTCACGAGCTCCTTCACTTCGTTCAGTCGGTTCGAACCGCCTTTTACCCTCCGAATCCGCCGTTCAGCGGAGAAGGAGGGGTAAATGGTTTTGTCCCGAAGACTCGGGACTACCTGGCCACTCGGTTAACCGACCATAATCTCGGACTGCAAAAATAATAAAAAATGTAATATCTATTAAGACCAAAAGCCCTTCCTATCTTATTGTTTCTTTTATTCATTCCCTTTTGTTTTTAAACCCTTCCCCCTTACCCCTTCCCTTAAGAATAAGGGAAGGGGAGTTATCTGGTTTATAATCTGACAGTTGTAGAATTCTATTTTCAATTGAATTTTTAATAATTCCGATAACATTATTAATATCTGTCAATTCATAATTATTGATTCTTAATACTTCAAGCCCTTTGGAGTTAAGTTTTGAATCTCTTTCCGAATCGTAATCTTTTCTTCCTTCATGGCTTGCACCATCAAGTTCTATAATAAGCTTCAGGGTTGAACAATAAAAGTCGGCAATAAAGAAATCAACCCAGTTCTTATCCTCTCTGTAAAAAACAGGATGCTGTCTCAAAAATTTATATCTAAATAAACCCTTCCTCCTGAGAACTTCCCAAAGTAATTTTTCAGAGGGTGTCTGATTATTCCTGAGATCCCTTGCAAGCAAAGTAATCCCTTTGAACTCTTTGTAATGAATCCGAGACATGTAAGAATTATTCCTAATTTAAAGATACTTAAAATAACTTAACAGTCACCACGAGAATTAGAGTATAAGTATCATTATCTCCACATCCAGAATTTCCCTTTTTATTCTTCTTAACCCTACCTCCATCTCCTCCCCTTAAGCATAAGGGGAGGAGCGAAAATCCAGAATATCATGGATTTACACCCTTCCCCTTATTCTTAAGGGGAAGGGCCGGGGATAGGGTTAATTAAAAATAGGGCTGGGGATAGGGTTAAATTAAAAGCAAGGATGTGGTTTGGATTTATATTCCTTAAGGGGAAGGGCTGGGGATAGGGTTAAATTAAAAGCAGGGATGTGATTAGGGTTAAATTTCACCCTAAAGGGTTTATGGGCTGGGTTGATTTCCTCAAGCTTTCAACAGCTTTTCAATATCAAATTTCTTCATCTGAAGAAAAGCCTTTGTAACCCTCTCCGACCTCGAAGCATCATTCATAAGTCCATAGAGGACAGTTGGAACAATCTGCCAGGAAACGCCAAATCTGTCTTTCAGCCAGCCACATTGGACTTCTTCGCCACAAAACGTAAGCCTTCCCCAGTAGTAATCGATTTCTTCCTGCGTTTCACAGTCCACAACGAATGAAACAGCCTCATTAAAACTGAAACGATGCATCAGAGAGCTGTCCATAGCCATAAATGCCTGTTTGCCAAGAGTGAATTCTGCATGCTTTACAGTTCCTTCAGTATCATTATCATCTTTTGTGTATCTCATGATCCCGATAATATCTGAATCATTAAAAATCGACGTATAAAAACGAACAGCCTGTTCCGCTTTGCCGGCCTGTTTATCGGTAAACATCAATACAGGCGTGAACTTTTGTGTAATCTTCTCCATCCCGCCAAATGAAAGTTGCCAGTTTACCCCAAATTTGTCCTGCAGCCAGACATATTTTTTACTCCAGTCATATTTGCCAAGAGGCATTAACTCAGAGCCTCCTTCAACGAGGTATTCATATACCCTGTCGATCTCCTGTTCCGTTTCACATAAAACAAAGAACGAGATTGAGGGGTTTAAAGTAAACTCCGGTCCTCCGTTAAGAAACATGAATTTCTGTCCGGAGGATTCTAAGATCACTACCGTCTGGTTTTCATATGCAACAGCAGAATTGTCAAAAACCGAGCAGTAAAAGTCTGCCGCTTCTTTTGCCTTGCCATCAAACCAGATGCAGGGGTAAATCAGATTACTTTTCATAATTATGTTCCTTGTTTTTATTCTGCTTTAATGATCTTTTCTGAACAGATAAACATCCATTGGACACCATACTTATCCTTCAGACTTCCATAGTAATCTCCCCAGAACATATCCTGCAATTCCTGCTCCACCTTACCCCCTTCTGAAAGTGATTTGAATAAACGTCTTGTTTCCTCCCTTGTATCGGGATGAAGACTGATATAGACATTGTTCCCGAAATTAACTTTAAAGCCCATCGATTCGGGAGCATCAGTCCCCATTAGTAAATGGCCTCCAAGTATCGGTAACGAAATATGCATCACCAGGTTCTTATCCTCTTCCGGTAAAGGAGGGATATTTTCTGAAGGAGGGATATCGCTAAAACGGGAAATGCCTCCCGTAAATTCTCCACCAAAAACTGACTTATAGAAATTAAATGCTTCCTCAGTACTGCGGGTAAAATTCAGATATGTGTTAACCTGTGCCATAATATTTATAATTAAAAATTATTTACTTTTCACAAATTGACTTCAGCATAAGCAGGGCTTTTGGCCACATTTCTTCAAAATAGGTTTGATAGGCGGGTGCGACATCCAAATCTATCATGAGCAATGTGCTGCCATTATTATTAATAAATGTATAGTTTTCCAGGGCTCCTTCCCATTCCTCAACTTTTGGACCACTGAATATTTCTTTCCCGTTCTGAATAATGCCAAGATGTTCAATGCTTAGAAACCTGTTGCGTATATTCTCTTTTATTCTGCTTGACATTCCTCCGGAACTGCCATCGTGATCTGTTCCCAGAAACATAATTTTTGACCCCTTTTCCCATGACCCTTTATAATGAGATGAAGGATTGAAAACCGATGTCCATTCAGAATAACTCTTATTATCAAGCATTAATTTAAATACCTTTTCAACATTCGCATTAATTTCTATTGCGAAATGCATTGGTTTCAGTTTTCCTGATGCTTCGACATATTTCTTGAAATTATTAAGAATTGATTGCCATCCATTTTGCTGAACATCAACCGGATATATCTGTTCAGCTTCAAAGGTTTCCTTAACTAAGGTGCCATTAGCCATTGAGACCAATAATATCTGCACCCTCCGGCCGTCATCTAAAGTATATCCAATTTTCTCAGGTGGTTTTACTTCGGTATATACTCCTGAAAAGTCAAAGCCGGAACTTCCGTCCCTGGCTTCCATTCTTGAAAGGAACCTGCCGCCGGTTCTCAGGTCGTTTACAGCCCTGGGTGTATACCAGTCATCCGAGGCATTGTTCCATCTTACTATGTGCTCCGGTTTTGTCAGGAGATCCCAGACTTGTTCAGCTGAAGCATTGATCGTGGCTTCAATCGCAATGAATTTTTTATCATGTGTTTCCATGACATTAAGAAATTTATGCTATGAAAAGATAACAAAACAACTCAATGCATTGTTCAACAGGACTTCACAGAAATATATAGTTTTGTATATGTCCCCTGGAAAGAAACCAGTCAAAATTACCTGACATCTAAAAAACCAGATCAAGCAACCTTTTAGCGATTCCGGCCAGCAGGATAGCAAACAGGATTTCGAGGACACATATTGCCATTGCTTTCTTCCATCCGTATTCTTTCCAGAGAACGGATATAGTAGCAACACAGGGGATATAAAACATACTGACCACTGCAAGTGTGATCATCTGTTGTGAAGTCAGTGCATCAGAAAAGTTAGTTGTTCCCAGAAACGCTGCAAGCATGACAAGAATAAGCTCTTTCCGCAGAATTCCAAAGATAAGCAGAATACCGGTTATTGCCGGAAGCCCAAGCCAGGTCACGGTCACAGGGCTCAGAAAAGTGGAGATGGCAGGCATCCATCCTGCAAGGTTAATTGCCTGAATTACCACACCGGAAACTACGACTATCGGAGCTGCGATAAAGATGAATTCTTTCAGGGCATCCCATGTCTGATATACAATCGTTTTCAAATGAGGTGTTTTATAATCGGGCATTGGCATTATAAGCTCAACCGGCTCCCCAAGAAGGAGTTTGGAAGATATTTTACCTGCAATGAAGATCACTGCAACTGCAAAAAGATACAGGCCAAGGGCCCATAAGAGCCCGACATATTTTCCGACAAGTCCGAAAATAATCACTGAAACCGCTGAACATGGCACAAGTGTCACCAGGACTGCAGTTATGAACCTTTCGCGTTTGGATTCCATAATCCTGCAGGAGAGGCATCCGGGCACATTGCACCCAAATCCTATTATAAATGAGATGCAGCCCTTACCGTGGATTCCCATTTTGTGCATCAGTTTGTCCATCAGAAATGAGATACGTGCAATATAACCCCAGTCCTCAAGTAAATACAAAATGATGTAGAACGGCAGGATATACGGAAAGGCGATCTGTACCAGTGCAAGGACGCTCTCTATAGCAGCCCAGCACAGAGAAGCGATAAAAGCAGTTCCCACGTTTATGCTCCACCAGCCCTGCCACTCTTTAAAGATTGAGTCGAACAATCCTGAAAGCCAGTTCCCAAAACTGAATACGGAAAGAAACATACCACCGAGGATCAAAACCATAACGAGATAACCTGTGAATTTTTGAGTGGTTATGGCATCCAGCCTTTCATTCAGGGATAATTTCCTGTCAGGTGTGATTTTTATTATCTCTCTTGTTATCTGCGATGCAAGATGACTTCTTTCATCTGCAATTACAACTGAAGAATCATGACCGTGAATTTCTTCCAGGTTTTCGCTCAGCTGTTTTACTTTGTCAAGGATTCCGGCTCTTATTTCACCAACCAGTGTTGTTATGTCATTATCCTTTTCAAGCAGCTTGATTGCTATCCACCTTACCGGATAAGGAAGATCTATACCCTTCAATAACTCTGATAATTGCTTAATGCAGCTCTCTATTTCTTTTCCATACCTGTGAATACTGTGATCAGCTTTTTCGCCTCTCAGATCGATAACCTTATCGATGATCCGTGTAAGTCCTGAACCGTGTGAAGCTACTGCCGGGATTACGGGGGCATTTATTATTCCCTGGAGTTTTTTAAAATCAATTGTGATCCCCTTCTTTTTGGCAAGGTCAATCATATTTAAAGCCAGGATGACCGGACATTCAAGTTCCAGAAGCTGAAGAGTGAAGATCAGGTTTCGTTCAAGATTTGTGGAGTCAATGATGTTTATAACGAAATCGGGATGATGATGAATGATATATTCCCGGGAAATGACCTCCTCAACTGAATAGGTTGTAAGCGAATATATGCCTGGCAGATCTAGAACGTCAATTGTATAACCTTTGTAATAAAGAGTGCCTTCTCGTTTTTCAATTGTCTTTCCTGCCCAGTTGCCGATATGCTGATGGAGTCCTGTCAGATAATTGAATACAACAGATTTTCCGGAGTTCCCCTGGCCTGCCAGAACAATATTGATCTTTTTCTCATCTGTCATTTTGTTTCTACAACTATTTTTGACGCTAATCCATTGCCCAGAACAAGTCTCGACCCGGCTACCTCAACCTGCACCGGACCCGAGAACAGTGTTCTTCTGATGACCTTGACCTCAGTACCCGAGGTAATTCCAAGGTCAGCAAGTCTTTTTGTCAGAGTTTTACCACCCAGCACTGAAACAATAATTCCTGTCTGGCCATCTTCCAGTTCAGTTAATCCAGTTTTATTTTTTTCGTTGTTCATTTTAAATTATGTGTGTCGATATATGAACATATATTCAATCGTATGATCAAAAAAATCATTTTTCTTCAACATGTCTTAATCCTTCCGCAAAAAGATTATTTATATGAATATCATCGAGAGAGTAAAAAGTAACTCTGCCTACCTTATTGTATTTAACCAGCTTCATATTCCGTAAAGTGCGGAGCTGATGCGAAATTGCAGAATTGGTTGTTCCGATTATTGCAGCAATATCATGCACACACAGCTCATTTTCCTGCGACAGGGCATATATGATTTTTGTCCTAGTCGGATCGCTCATTGCCCTGAATGTCTCGGCCAGATAGTGAAAAAACCGCTCGGTTTTCATTTTCTTTTTTACCGACCTGACCTTTTCTTTTTCAATAAAGGTTTTCCCTGAGGCAGCAGATCTTACTTCTTTCATTTAATATATGAACAATTGTTCAATTATTCCACAAATTTAGCTTTTTCCGTGACAAAACAAACCTTAAGTTATTATTATATTATTTTTCCATAACGATACTTACCGACCCGATCTTACCCCCCATTGGAGGATTCATTTTTGAGACCTTGATTTTCGCTTTATTTATCCCCGTCATTTCGGAATACAACGCATCTAGTATCCTGCTGGCAATATTTTCTAGAAGATAGGATTTTTTTTCCATCTCAGATTTAACAATCAGGTAAGCTTTCTGGTAGTTGACGGCGTCTTTCAGATTGTCGCTTTTTGACGGGATACTCATATCGGTTTCAATTGTGAGGTCTACAATGAACTTGTTACCAACTATCTGTTCCTCCTTATAATGCCCGTGAAAGGCATAGAATTCCATGTTTTCGATCTGAATTAGTCCCATAGTTTTTATTTTCCTTTCTTTCCGCCCCTAAATCCAATCATGCCCCCCAACCCCCCTGAAGGGGGGCTATGTTCAGGATTTTGAACCCCCTTTAGGGGGCAGGGGGCGCAAAACATAAAAATAACTGCCGAATTATTTGGTTTGTATTATAAACTACTTTATATTTGCAATATATTTATATAATAATTCTTTCTTATATTTATAAAAGTAATAATAATTATGGAAAACAATGAAAAAGTTATGACAGGCGAAGAGAGCCTCAGGGTAATTTCCGAAATGATTAACAAAACCAAAGTCAATATCCGGCAGGGTATCTTCCATCTTCTGTTCTGGGGCTGGCTGGTACTTTTTTGCAGTATTTCTGCATATCTGCTCGACAGATTCACTGAAATTCTCCATCCATGGAACGTTTGGTTTTTAGTCATCCCCGGTTCTTTTGTTTCATTCATTTACGGATATGTGAAAGGCAAAAAAAGCCTGTTCCACACTTATGCCGACATGCTTTACATGTGGACATGGATTGGATTTTTTATTGCCGCTGTGGTTCTGTTCATTATCACTTCCGACAGGATGGAATTAGTTGCTCCTTACATTCTGACACTTGCAGGGATTCCAACCTTTATTTCCGGCTTTATAATTAAATTTAAACCGCTTATACTGGGGAGTATCACCTTTTGGATATTTGCGCTTATCGCATATTTTGCCGGTCCATCAGCCGGCCAGCTTGCAGTTCCTGCTGCAATGCTAACAGGGTATCTTATCCCGGGTTATATGCTTAAAAACAGAGTTGACCATGACACGATTTAAGGAACTCGATCCAGTTCTGCATTCGCAGCTCAGGCTTGCTGTTGTTTCGCTGCTGATGGGTGCTGAAGTTGCAGAATTTACATTTATCAGGGAACAAACGGGATCAACTGCAGGCAATCTGAGCGTTCAGATTACAAAGCTGAAAGAAGCCGGGTATATAGAGGTAACAAAGAAATTCAACAATAACTACCCACAAACCCTTTGCAAAATTACCTCTCTTGGCAGACAACGGTTTATTGAATATGTAAATGTGCTGAAGGATTATCTGAATCCGGAAAAACAATAAAAGGCCTCTCCCCAAACCCCTCTCCCAGGAGAGAGGGGCTTAACCTCCCCCGCTCTCCTGGGAGCGGGGGATAAGAGGGGGTGAGGCAAGGAAAAAAACAAGGGAATTAGCAGTATGGTTACAAATTCGTCCTATTTTTGTAGTCTTAAAAACAACTGGATGAACGAAGAGAACATTAACCGC
>CAZCQC010000149.1:0-5853 GCA_964500155.1 uncultured Rikenellaceae bacterium
GCCCCCTATTTACTTACATGGATAGTCCTCACAATTTTATATATTATTATGCCAAATACCAGGGTCAGGATGGTTCCTGCTCTTGTGTCAGCAATTATTGCGGGTACGATTCTTCAGTTACTGCAGTGGTTATATATTGACCTGCAGTTCGGCATTACCAAACTAAGTGCTATTTACGGGAGTTTTGCAGCGATTCCCCTGTTTATAATATGGGTCCAGAGCAGTTGGATCATTCTTCTTCTCGGAGCGGAGCTTTCATTTGCTAACCAGAATCTTTCAAGATATGAATTTGAATCTGAGGCTCTTAGCGTTAGTTCATATCAGAAAAGAGCTCTTATACTTATGATCATGAACATGATTATTAAGAACTTTATTCCGGGTGAAAAACCCATGAGCTCCGAACATATATCGAAAAGCCTGAAGGTGCCGGTAAGGCTTGTGAGAGACATCCTCCAGGATCTGACAGACAGTGGCCTGGTTTCGGTAATTCACGAGAGTGAACACGAAGAGAGACTATATCAGCCTGCAATGGATATAAATGTAATGTCTGTGAGTTTTGTTCTGAAAAAGCTTGACAAGAAAGGATCAGAGCATCAGATATTTGCAAAAACCAAGGAATACGACAGGATTACTATAATGCTCGACAAGTTTGATAAACTTATCACACAATCTGACTCCAATATACTTATTAAGGATCTTTAGTGAAGGCTGAACTGATCTTTTGTTTTATCAATGCCTTTGTACTTCTTTACAAAATCTATAAAATCGGCAAATGATGGCCACTCATGAAAAATATAGTGAGGAAGTGGTAAGACAATATGTTTTGTATCTTTTTCCTTCTCCCAATAGCCATTGAGGTTCTTTGAAGGAAAGACTCTGTCAGTTTCACTGGTTACAGCATAGTCCCATTTGAATCCCGGATCTTTCTGCTCCATTATGCGGTTGTACATCCACCTCAGTTCATCATGAAGCGATTTAACCGATCTGTCAGGTATCCTGTCAGAGTTACGAAGATAGTTTTTCCTGTCACCAAACATTCTAAGGTAAAACTTCTCCATATTGGTTTCAGTGATATTATTCAGCGTTCCTTCGAAGATGTGGAGCGGGATACCATAATGATCATCGGCTGGTATTGGAGTTCCGTTTACCGCAATTGTAAGATCAGGCCTGATACCTGTCCGTGGCGACAGATATTCTGCTGCCCAGACACCCAGTGACCAGCCGATAAGAGTAATTGAATTGTAAGTTTTGGTTTCGGGAAGAAGAAGAGCCTCATCAGCCGAATAATTATAAAAAAGAATAAAATCAAAATCATCTGTACAAAGCGGAGTGAAGACATTCTCATCAGTGCCCCATCCGCCGTAAAAGACAACCAGGTTATCATTCTTTTCCCTTCTTCTGATATAAGTTTTCATGGTCCCCTGGTTTACTGTGAAGTAAACTGTCTGAATTTTCTGACGACTAGTTTCAAAGTTATCTTTTTTTTCAAATCAGTTCAATTAGTCAGGAAGCAATAAAAAAGCAGTCTGTTCCGGACTGCGTGAAAAAATAAGAGGAGCAAGGGTTGTCATGAAAACCAGGGAGCGGGCTTTATTAGTGAGATAATTCCCGTGTCTACTGTCTGATAAAAGGACGGAACCATGGTAAGCTGGCGCTAATCCTCAGGTTCCAGATGTGAAAGTCAATGTCTGCAATACAATCCTTATGATTTCCACTCTCAACCCCTGCTTTCTCCTCTTATACCAATAGCATGAGCTAGGAACAAATTTATATTAAATAATAATATTATCAAAATAATTCTAAAGATTTTAATAGGAACATCTGAATATAATTGATGAAGCAATCCCATTTATTGATGAAACAATTCCAATTATTGATGAAACATGGAGGGATATTGATAAAAAAATAATTAAATTTGGTATTACCCCACCATTATATAATTTGCACTAATTATGGTTGCTGAACTTGAAAAGATAAGTTATGACGACAGCGGCGGATTCAGGGCTGATTATATTTCAGATACAGATGGTTTCTGGCATTTTCATCCCGAATATGAGATAGTGCTTAATACGGAAAGCAACGGAACCCGTATTGTCGGAGATAATGTCGAGATCTTCGATAATTATGACCTTGTGCTTATAGGTGGCAATATTCCTCATTGCTGGAACTATTACAGGAATGAGAAATCAAACCCGGAAGAGAGAGGAGTTATGGTCCATTTCAAGCTATCATCACTTGGGGAAGCACTACTGTCACAGCACGAACTTTTTTCTGTTAGAAAGCTGCTTATGGATTCGGAAAGGGGTATCATTTTTTCGGTTGAAGATGCAAAAAAGTCAGAGTCACATCTGGTCAGCATGGTTCACAATAAAGGAATTGAAAAAATGATTAGTTTTTTTAACGTTTTAAAGATCATGTCTTCATCTGAAAAGAGAAGTCTGCTCTGCACAGAAAATTACAAAAGGGCATTGGATGAAAGAGGAAATAAAAAAATGACTGACATTTTTAACTATATCAGGGAAAATTACTCCAAACCTATAACTCTCGATAAGGTTTCATCAATTGCCCGTATGAGCCCGTTCGCATTTAGCAGGTACTTTAAGAAATATTCCGGCTCGGGATTTGTTGAATATTTAAACAGGGTGAGGATGAACAAGGCAGTTCACCTTCTGCGTGAAACCAAATACCAGGTTCATGAAATTGCCTCTCAATGCGGATTTTCGAGCATCTCAAATTTCAATAAGCAGTTCCGGAGAACCGAAGGGCTTGCACCGAGGGATTTCAGAGCCAGATTTAAGTAGTCTCCGTCATTTTTATTTACTTTACCCGAAATTTTAATCAATGTACTGTTATGGCAATGACCATGCTTGAGAAAATACTGGCCAACCATTCGAAATACGAAAAAGTTAAGCCGGGAGATATTTTGGATATAGATATTGATGCAAGGGTTGCCCGCGATTTCGGGGGAGCCAATGTTGTTAAGAATATACTGGATCATGGATTGCAGGTGGATGATCCTGAAAGAACATTTTTCACATTTGACTGCAATCCTACCGGGTCAGATCAGAAATATGCTGTTAATCAGCATATCTGTCGCCAGTTTGCACGTAACAAAGGAATAAAAGTTTACGATATTGATGCAGGCATCGGTACTCATGTAATTATTGATGAGGGGATTGTCTATCCTGGTGCAACTGCAATTTCTACCGATTCACATGCCAATATTCTGGGTGCAATCGGGGCATTCGGACAGGGAATGGGTGATATGGATATATCAGCAGGCTGGAATAAGGGCAAAGTCTGGTTCAAGATTCCCGGGTCAGTTAAAATTAATTTTACCGGTGTTTTAAATGAGAGTCTTAGTGCAAAGGATGTTGTTCTGAACCTTCTCGCACGGTTCGGTGCTAGTTCTTTGCTTGGGTATTCTGTCGAATTGTCCGGCAGGGCAATTGAAAATATGACTCTCGACCAGAGGATAACAATTTCATCGATGGCAACTGAAATGGGAGCGATAATAATACTGTTCCCTCCGTCAGACAAAATTATTGAATACTGCTCAACCCGTTCAAAAAAGAAATTTATTCCTCTTTTTGCTGATCCCGATGCCATTTATGCCAAAACATACGAAATTGATATGGAGGGATTCATACAAATGGTTTCCAGACCCGGAGCACCTCACGACACAGTGAATATTGAAGAGGTTTTGGGTCAGAAAATCGATTCCGGTTTCATTGGCAGCTGTACAAACGGCAGGATGGAGGATATGTGGAAAACTGCAGATATCCTTAAGGGAAGGAAAGTTGCTCCGGGTGTTGTTCTGAAAATAGTGCCGGCAACCGACGCGATCTGGAAGAACTGTCTTGAGATTGGCCTTATCGATATATTTAAAAAGGCGGGAGCACTTGTGTCAAATGCCGGATGTGCCGGATGTGCAGCAGGCCAGGTTGGTCAGAATGGACAAGGTGAGGTTACAATGAGTACAGGGAACCGTAACTTCCCTGGAAAGCAGGGGAAAGGAAACGTTTTTCTGGCATCACCCGAAGTTGTAGCTGCCTCAGCAATTGCAGGATTCATTACAACAAGCGACAGGATCCCCGATAACCCGGCTCTATTTGATTTTAAACCTTCAGAACCATTAAGTGTCAGACATGCACATAAATCCAGAATCAGAGCCGACAAACCGGCGGTCATTGAAGGCAGATGCTGGCTCATAAAAAAAGATAACATCGATACAGATATGATCTTCCATAACAGGTATCTTGCAATAACAGATATTAAAGAGATGGGGCAATATACCTTTGATAACCTCCATGGCTTTGAGGACTTTGCAAAAAGAGTACTTCCCGGTGATATTATAATTTCAGGAACGAACTTCGGGTCAGGAAGTTCCCGCCAGCAGGCAGTGGATTGTTTTCTTTCACTTGGGATTCAGGCTATTATCGCAGAATCATTCGGGGCAATTTATGAAAGAAATGCTATAAATGCAGCCTTGCCTGTAATAACGTGTAAAAACATTTCTGACCTGGAAACGTCTGATGGAGACAGTATTAGGATCAATTTGCTCACAGGTGACCTTCAAAACCTCAGATCCGGTAAAACCATCAAAGCTGAACCATTTTCAGATGTCCAGTTTGAGATTTACAATAATGGCGGACTGTTTTAAAAAGACAAGTTATGAAACCAATGACATTCGCTGAAAAAATCCTTGGGGCAAATGCCGGAGCAATTGTATTTGCCCGCCCTGATATCATACTTACTCATGACAACACTGCAAGTATTTATAAAACCTTTCTGAAAATGGGTGGAGTTAAGGTAGCTCACCCGGAACAGATGCTTGTGGTTCTTGATCATAATGCTCCCCCACCTGATGCAAAGCTGGCAAATCAATATCAGGAGATAAGGGATATTGTTGCCGGCCAGGGCATTACAAAATTCTATGATGCTGGCAGGGGGATCTGCCATCAGATAATGTCGTATCATGCCAGGCCGGGGATGCTGATAGTTGGCAGCGACAGTCATACTTCAACTGCGGGAGCTTTTAATGCATTTGCTGCAGGCATCGACAGAACGGAATCTGCCGGGATCTGGAAGAGGGGAGAGACATGGTTCAGGGTACCTGAATCGATCAGGATAAATATAAAAGGAAGACTGCAGAAACATGTTTATGCCAAGGATATTGCCCTTTGGATAATTGGCATGATCGGTTCAGATGGTGCAAACTACATGTCGGTGGAATATCATGGCGAAGGGTTGAGGAACCTGACTATTTCCGACAGGATGACAATGGCCAATCTGGCTTCGGAAATGGGAGCAAAAAATGCCGTTTTCCCGGCTGACGAGGTTCTTGAAGATTTCCTCGGCACCGGCCTTGAAAACAAACAGGGTGTCTGGGCGGATGAAGGTGCCACTTATTTTAGGGAGATAGATATTGATCTAAGTCAGATTGTTCCTGTTGTGGCTGCCCCACATAATGTTGACAATGTAAAAACCGTATCCGAAACAGCAGGTATTGAAGTCCACGAGGGTCTCATAGGAACCTGTACAAACGGGCGGATCGAGGATCTGCGAATTGCAGCGGAAGTACTGAAAGACAAAAAGATAAAGAAAGGATTCCAGCTGAATGTAATTCCGGCATCCGACAGGATATTCCTTCAGGCTATCAGCGAGGGCATTATAACAACACTTATGGAATCCGGAGCCAGCATTCTTACACCCTCATGCGGACCATGCCTCGGCACAGGCCTTGGGATTCCCGCCAGCGGACACACTGTTATTTCTACAGCTAACCGGAACTTCCCCGGAAGGATGGGAAACAAGGAGGCAGGAATTTATCTCGCATCTCCGGCTACGGTT